>DLGX01000040.1 GCA_002482925.1 Candidatus Saccharibacteria bacterium UBA7683 | reverse complement strand
AAAGAAATCCCTGACTACTACACTCGTCTTGAAAAGATGGAGTCCGAGGCTGGCAGTTAATTAGCGCCGTTCTGAAACTATAAGATCCTGCTTAATTACAGTTATAACTTCTTCTATTGTGGTGAGCCACTATTTCCACCTCTGTTAATTTTCCATAACCCCTACTGGAAATAGAACTAATACCTCTGATGAGGTATTTTTGATACTATAAAGTAATGAAAATACGCCATACAGTTGTTTTTACGTTCTATAAAACAGCAACAAATGAACAAATTGAAGAAGTTGTCGATCGTTTAAACAAAATGGGTCAATACTTAGTGGATGAACTTGGGGTAACTGATTGGGTTGTCACTAAACATATTCCTGAAACCTTTAAAGATCGTCGCGCCCATTTATTGCAGGATGGAATCTTTCCAAGTCTTGAAGCGTTGCAAGCTCATGGCAGTTCAGAAGTGCACGAGAAAGTTATTGAACTAACTCCAAAAGTATCCGATTGGATGGCGATTGATACTGTCGTTCCTGAAGCATAATATTGTTGCGAAGAGCGTCCATTAGCGGGAGCCAATAGTATATATGATAAGAAGTCTAGTAAGCGTTCACGCTACAGGACTTCTTTTAATATATAATCAACATATGAAAAGATATTTTGAAAAACACCATAGATTTCTTGGTTTCACTGGCTCACTGGCTGCATTGGTAGTAGCGGTAATCTATTTCAAAGTCATACCGGAAGAAGTGTCAGCCGTTAGCGGATTTCAAGAGATGATTCTTAGGTATGGACATAGCTTATGCTGGCTTCTAATAGCAGGGGCAAGTTTTCGGTGGGCGATAAAGAGGGGGGATAAGTGGTCGGAGATTTTAGCGTATGTAGCATTGGCCACGTACATAATTTTTATAGTCACATTGCTCATCACTAAATTTATATAAAGTCAGTGACCTAAGAGCGGAGCCAATAAAAGTCAGAAAAACAAAACCACTCAGTTAGCGAACGACGCCTAAATATTTATTTATATTCAAGAATATCCCCGGGCTGACAATCAAGAGCCTTACAAATAGCGGTTAATGTTGAGAAGCGAATCGCTTTCGCTTTACCGTTTTTTAATATTGAAATGTTTGCCATAGTAATACCAACTTTTTCGGCAAGCTCAGTAACGCTCATTTTTCGTTTAGCCAGCATAACATCAATGTTTATAATAATTGCCATAATACCTACATTAGACCGTTAGGTCATTTTCTTTCTTGATGTCTATGGCGTTCTGAAATAGTCGCTGCGCAACGCCCGCGAATACCGCTATAACAAATGGAATACCCACAAATATCGCACCGAATATCAGTATCATCCCTGGAGCGTCTTCGTTCTGGGCAGCGTGAAAGACCAATGGCATCAAGTTTGCGAACAGAGCGCTTATGATGAATCCGCAATACTTAACGTTCTTCATGGTTTTCACGGATGAGTTAGTAAATGCTTTGTTCCGATCGATCAAATTTAGTAGCTTCCATATCTGAAAGACAGCCACGCAGAATGTAGCCGCGCTCGCGGAAATAACCAGTATTAACGGATATGTCCAGAATGCAACCTCTGGCGAATTTTCTGCCCAGTGTATATATACATCTGAAGCTGCCCAAAGCGACAGAAGCGCTATGATAGTAGCAGCACCCAGTATGGCTATTCTTAAAAATATAGTTGTCCCACGAACCTCGAAATTTGCAATCGTATTTTTCATACGATCAGTTATATCACAGAATTTATTGTTTAACAATATATTTTTGTTGTTAAAGATGCATTACAACATAGCTGAACTAGAATCCAGCAAGCATTCATGCTACTAGATTTTTTTTGATATACTCATCACTATGAGTAAAAAACGAGTGATTATTGATGTACGTGAACAATTTGAATACGAATCGGGTCATGTCGAAGGCGCACTGAATATTCCGCCAGCTGATTTAATTTCCGGTTCGTCAGCACTCGAAAACCTAGATAGAGACACTGAGCTGATTGTGTACTGTAGAACAGGCAGTCGCTCCAATGCTTCCATACAGATTCTTAAGCAAAAAGGGTTCACTAATTTAGTCAATGGAATCAATGCAGGACATGTAGCCAAGAACTACTCAGACAAGTAATACTTCACCTGTTTGTTGAACTAAAGTCTGGTAAGTATTCGTACTCATAAATTCTTTGCTATACTATTATTGTTGATAAGTCCAGAATAACAAATAGCTCTTTGTCTCTAAGAACAACTATTTACTGGCACACATCTTAATAGAGACTCTCTATTAACACAATAAGGAGTCGTTGTATGTCTAAAATGACAGAAAAAGAACAGATAGACTGGTATGAGAGGTCCAAGAAGCATTGGCGTTCTTGGGGTTCATGGTTCAGCTGGGGATCACCAGTTGGACTAGGTCTCTTCCTGCTAGCTGTCGCAGGCGCTATCTGGATACTTGCACGAGTTTAGTGTAGGCAACCACAAAAACAGAGCATACGTATTGGCTCTGTTTTTGTTTGTGTAGAAATTCGTAAATGATGATGTCGACACCATTGAACACTTAGTGGTATGCTAGCCATAAGCACTAATGGGTTGAGGAGTACATGTGAGTCAATTTAAATTGAAGTTGTTTCTCGGAATGCTATTTTTTGTTACAGCAGCTGCACTAGTATGGAACTTTGTACCTGTTTGGGCGGCACAGCCTACCATAGCTAATGCAATTCCCAATCAAAATGCCACCGCGAACGCCGCCTTTAACTTTCAGTTCGCAGCCAATACATTTAATGATAGCGATGTTGGCGATTCACTTACTTACTCGGCACAACTCACCGGCGGTGGGGCTTTGCCTGCGTGGTTGAGCTTTGATCCCGTCACCCGAACTTTTAGCGGTACGCCATTGAACGCTCATATTGGAACCGTATCAATTGATGTGATCGCTGATGATGGCAATGGAGGTACGGTTACCGATACCTTTGATATTGTGGTCAGTGCTGCTGCTACTGCTGTACCATTCATGGATGCACCGGCAAGTAATGCCACGTACGGAACAATTCCGGTTGATTTTGCTCTTGGCGAAAATCCACTTGCGGGTAGTATTCACCTTACTTTTGTTGGCACCAGTACAATAACAATTGATTTACAGGTGGCAAGCCCAGCCGTTGGCCCATATGATTATTCGATTAATCCTACCGATATCATGGCTACAGGTGCACCAATTCTCTCGGCTTCGCAAAATACAATTCCTGACGGGGCATATACAGTAGTTCTTTCATACCAAAGTGCCGCTGGCGGCACCGCTGCTAGTGCAATTGCTACTAATGTCACAGTTAATACAGCACTTGTAGATACTGATTCTGATGGAAGCCTCGATTCAGTTGAAGAAGCGGGCCCTAATAACGGAGACGCAAATGATGACGGGATAGCCGATATTCAGCAAGCTAACATTTATTCATACATGAACCCAATTACTTCTGCATACGCCGTACTAGAAACCAATTGTGAAAGAATCGAAAATTTTCAGATTGGTAGTGAATCCTCACAGATGCCAGATCTAGAATACGACTATCCCATGGGACTCGCTTCGTTTTGGATCCACTGTGCGAATGCAGGTGATACGGCGCGCATTCGACTCTACTACTATGGCGTAGAGGGTAGCGAACTTTATAGTGTACGAAAATGGATGAATGATGGAAGTTACCGTGAAATACCGGGCTATCAGCCGTTAGGGGTGCTTATTGGTGGTGATGTTATTTTCATGACAGAGTATGAAATTACAGATGGTACTGTATTTGATGATGACGGCAACCAAGACGCGGTTATCAGAGATCCTTCCGGGGCCGCACTCCGTGTTGCACAGGTTTCAGCGACGAGTAGTGCTAATACGAGTACTGTCGCTTCATCGCTTGCAAGCACCGGCGTGAATGCAGGTGCTATTTTTGCTACCGTACTCACACTTATTGGAACTGGTGCGTTGTCAACAACCTACTTCTTGCGTCGTAAACTAAGCTAGCTGATAAGTCTTGCGCTTCAAAATTTAGAAGTCCAAACAAGCAAGCTTTCATGCTCTGCAACAACACATAGTTTTTATGCTATAGTTCAAATATGAGTAAAAAAATTACAACAAATGGACTTCGTAAATTTAATCTGGTTATGGCTGGGCTTCATGCGGTTCAAGGTATAGCACTGCTGGTTCTTAGCAAGGGTTTTAGTTTGCCAATTAGCGGAAGCTATCTTCGTTTCGACGAAACAACTCAGCAATTAAATCCAGCCACTGCACAATTGTTTAATATCTCGCTACCACTACTAATAGCAGGATTCCTTTTTATTTCAGCAGCTGCGCACCTAATTATCGCTACGGTGTATAACAAAACCTACAATAGAAATCTAGAAAAAGGTATTAATAAAGCTCGGTGGATAGAATATTCAATCTCCGCCAGCATTATGATGGTTGCCATTTCGCTACTGATTGGAATGTACGATTTTGTAAGCCTTGTGATGGTCTTCGCGCTGGTCGCAATTATGAACCTTCTTGGCCTAGTTATGGAAGTGCATAATCAAACAACTAAAAAAACGAACTGGCTCAGTTACTGGGTAGGATGTTTAGCGGGGATAGTTCCGTGGATAGCAGTAGTGTTCTATTTTGCACTTTCTAACAACAAAGGCAGTGGAGCTCCAACCTTTGTGTATTGGATTTTTGTTTCAATCTTTATATTCTTCAACTGTTTTGCAATTAACATGGTCTTACAATATAAAAAGATCGGCCCTTGGAAGAACTATTTATTTGGTGAACGAACCTACATAATTCTTAGCCTAGTGGCTAAATCCTTACTTGCATGGCAAGTGTTTGCTGGTACTCTTCGCCCCTGAGGTATATCTACTTGAAGAATAGAATAGACTATTTATTCTTGGAATAGGACATACTCGCGAGTACTTTGTCTCGGTGCATACAGCCCACCCAACAGCAGGGTCGGCGCTTGCCGCCCCGCAACTTAGAATTTGTTTGTTCAATTCTTCGTTTTCGAGTTTCAATCATCTTTGCGTTTTCAACCCAGCAAATCCATTCATTGCGAGCAAGTGGAGTAATATCTTCCCACAAATCAATTACTTTTTTGTCAGAAGTAATTGATTTTCGCAGATCTGCCGGTAGTTTGTGTACAACGCCTTCAGAGATTTTAATATTCATAGCTCCATTTTACATAATGAAGTAGCTGTCTCCAAGAAGCTATAGAGATGTATACTGCACTCACTGATCCTAGAACTCAATTTCTAGGCACGAGTTCTATGCCAGTTTCTCTTTGCCACTAATTTAGGTAGACTGTTCTTATGAGCAAAAATATCGAGATTGAATTAAAGTTTAAGCTAAGTAATACAAAAGAAGTTGTTGATTTTCTTTCACAAAATGCGGAGTTCAAATATGAGTCGTTTCAACACGACGTGTACTACAATGCGCCAAATAGAGACTTTCTTGAAAATGAAGACAATATTTCTGAGTGGCTTAGAGTTCGTGTAGAAAAAGACAAGGCCCAAATAAACTACAAAGACTGGCAGCCACGTGATCAGAGTATTAAAACCCACTGCATAGAATTTGAGACGGGTGTGGAATCGTATGAACAACTCAGTCTTATTTTGAAAGCATTAGATTTTAAAAAACTTATAGAAGTAAAGAAGACCAGACGAGCCTGGTCTTACCTGGATACAGAAGTAAGCCTTGATGCCGTAGAAGAGCTAGGGGAGTACTTAGAGGTGGAATACAAAGGCGATCTTACCGATGTTGAAGCAGCTCGAGTTCATCTTCACGAGGTTGTGAAAGAACTTGGTGCTAAAACGAGCGAACTCGATCTTAAAGGTTATCCATTTGGACTTCTAAAGCTAAAAGGCTTAACCAAAAATTAGACGCCTTCTCATACTGATGTATTAAGTGCTACACTATAGCTAATATGGCAATCAAACCATTACACGGGGTTCAATTACTGAGTGGTTCTGCCCACCCAGAACTTGCTAAAGCTGTAGCTAAATGTCTCAAACTCCCTCTTACACCACTTGCCATAGGAACATTTGCGAATGGTGAGATTAGCTGTAAGCTCAGTGAATCCGTACGTGGAGATGACGTGTTTGTGCTTCAGTCGCACAGCGGGGAGCAGGGCGATATTAATCGTATGATTATGGAACAAATGATTATTATTGATACCTTAAAGCGCGCATCTGCTAAATCAATCACTGCAGTATGTCCGTTTCTTGGCTATGCTCGGCAAGATCGTAAAGCCAGCGGTCGCGAACCTATTACAGCTCGGCTTATGGTAGACATGTTAAAGACTGCCGGAGCAGACAGAATTATGAGCATAGATCTTCATTCTGGTCAGATCCAGGGCTTCTTCGACGGACCATTCGACCATCTCATTGCCCGTGGACTACTTTCTCAGTACGTAAAAGAAAACCTTGATGACGGCAAACTAGTTATTGTGTCTCCTGACGCTGGTCGGGTAAAATCAGCTGAACGCTATGCAAGTAGTTTAGGCTGCGATATTGCAATTATTCATAAGCATCGTTCTCATACAAAAGCTAATTCTGTAGAAGCAAAACATCTCATCGGCAACGTGAAAGGAAAAACCTGCATTATTGTAGATGACATGATTGATACAGCGGGTACCATTTGTGCAGCCGCTGATATGTTAGCTGAAAACAGCGCAGGAAAAATTTACGGTGTAACCACACATGGTATTTTTTCAGATCCTGCTTTGAAACGAATTGAAAAGTCTGCGTTTTCTAAAATCATTGTTACCGATTCACTTCCTATAGCCAAATCAAATAAAATTACCGTACTTTCAATAGCTGATTTGCTAGCACAGGCAATCAATGCGGTGGCACGGGGGAGTTCAATTTCAGAATTATTTGACGGGCAAAATCAAATATAAAAAAATTACAGTATAGGTAAGTTTTCAACCGATGTTTCGAGTATTTGGGCTAAACGTTCAATTTGTTGAAACTTGCAGTATTTTATTGGTTGATCATCGACACTATAAATGCGGTAGTAATGGTCAAATGTAACTACAGCACCTTTAAAGTTTTTTGCCTCAGTAGGTTCGTCAATCCGTTTAATAAACCACCCGTCTGGTTGTTGCTCTAAGATTCGTTTTATTTTTGCGTAGTGGTTGAAAGGCATAAATAAGTTAAGTAAGCCGTTCTAGTACACCGCGACGTTTGACTATATTCTTGTAGTCCCATTGAATCTTCTCGGATTTTTTTAGCCAGCGCTTTAAATCGGTTGTATCAATTTGATCAATCGAAGTATAGCGAGCCTCAGCTGCTTTAAAACTACCTTCTACTTGCAGTTTTGGTTCATCAAACGATTGACCACTCCAAAAAAGTAACCGAACAGAATTTTTGAGTACGCTATAACCAGCAACAGGGTTGCCTTCTAAAAACCAAACAGGGGAACCATGCCAGACTTTATTTTCAGCCTTAGGTAGGGCGTGTTGAATTTCTTGGCATAAGCGTTCGCAGATCAACTTTTCGTCATCTGTCTGTGATTCGTTGTATGATTTTACATCAGTATCCATCTAACTTAATAGTACGAGTTTGTGTGGATTGAATCAAGAAGTTAGAAAAAACTTTCTAAATGATTTATTTTACTTTAAGAACTATTTTTCCTTGCGCTTGTGCAGTTTCGCGTGCAGTAAATGCATCTTGTACTTCAGCGAGTGGAAACACTTTTCCAACACGAGCTGTAACCACGCCTGATTCTACTAATTCTCTAAGTTGATCAAGTGCTTCTGTTGTTACGTGCGTAGATTGCATAAGTGCCGTAATTCCGCGTTCTTTTGCTACGGCTTCGTCAGGTTGGGCAATCATAGAAACCGCTACACCACCTTCTTTTAATATCTTGTATGAAGCAGTAAAGTCATCACCGCCTACGGTGTCGAACACCGCATCGTAATCTTTTAAAATATCTGTGAATGACTGAGTTTTATAGTCAATTACTTCATCTACACCAAGTGCTTTAACTAAATCTATTCCTTCGCCATTTGCTGTAGTAGCTACGTATGCGCCAAGATGTTTTGCAAGTTGAATTGCTATTGAGCCAATTCCGCCAGCACCACCATGAATAAAGATCTTTTGACCGGCAGCAAGCTGTATATGCTGGGTAAGAGCCTGCAGTGCACTGACACCTACAAGTGGAAATGATGCAGCTTGATCAAAATCGAGATCAGTTGGCAAAATAGCAACCTGTTTTGCTGAAGTAGCTGCAAATTCTGCAAATGCACCGCTATTACCGCCAACCACATTAGCCTGGCCGTATACTTTATCACCAATTGCTACAGTACTTACATTTTCGCCAATTTCTGAAACTATGCCAGCAATATCACCACCAATTGTGAAGGGGAGTTCAAGTGGAATCATTTCTTTCATGTAGCCTTCTCGTACGGCTGTATCGAAGGGGTTAAGGCTTGCGCTATGTACTTCTACAAGAACTTGATCTGCTGTAATAATAGGTTTTTCTACTTCTGCCACTGAAACTACGTCTGCGTGACCATAGTGTGAAACTTGTGCTGCTTTCATAAAGATTCTCCTAAGTTTTAAGTATGTACTTAAATATTAACATACTTTGAAGCATCAATCCTAATTATCTGGAGTAACGAAGCACTATATCAAAATGCATTATCAATAAAATTACAACAGTATGTTAAACACAATCATGATATGATTAGAATCTAAAGAAGTGGGGTAAAATTAAAAATTCAAAACACTATTTCCAACCGTTTTTGCTTGCAACAACTTTGCTGGCTATTACGGTATCACTTTTGGGTAATTTACAAACTGCCTACGCATATAGTGTTGAACAAAATTTTCAATGGGCAAGTACGTTCGGGGGGAGTGGGTTAGACGTAGCGTTCGGTGTTAGTTCTGATCTTCAAGGCAATGTGTATAGCACCGGTGGATTTTCTGGAACTAATATTAACTTTAATCCCGACGGTACAGATATAAAAAACTCTAATGGTGGTAGAGATGTGTTTGTGACAAAAAGAAATACAGACGGTTCGTATGGTTGGACAAAAACTTTTGGAGGAACCGGATTTGAATCTCCTGGCATGATGGCTGGTGATACACAAGGGAACACCTACTCAGTAGGTAGCTTCACCGGTACCGCAACTAACTTTAATTCTGATGGATCAGACATCAAGAATTCATCGGTCGCTGATAAATACATAACCAAGTTTTTATCAGACGGTACCTACGGCTGGACCAAAACAATAAAAGCTAGCATACAAGGAATAGATCTTGATAGCAGCGGCAGTGTGTATGTTACGGGTACTTTTTCTGGAACTAATATAAACTTCAATCCAGATGGAAGCGATCTACGTAGTTCTTCGGGCGGAAGCGGCTTTCTAACCAAGTTTTTATCAGACGGTACCTACGGCTGGACCAAAACATTCAGACAACTACCGGCGCGGTTAGCAGTTTCTTCAGATGGAAAAATTGCCATCGCGGGTAGCTTTACTGGAGCTAATGTAAATTTCAACCCAGATGGAAGTGATGTTTTTAGCTCTGCAGGCTCTACAGATGCCTTTTATACTATCTTAGCGAACGACGGCACATATATACAGTCAAGAAAGTTTGGTGGAGCCACCGGTGACTCAATAAAAATTATACGATTTGATACTGCAAATAATATCTATACCTTCGGTAGTTTTACTGGAACTAACACAAACTTTAATCCAGACGGCAGTGATTTACATAGCTCCCGAGGTGGTAGCGATTTATTTGTACAAAAGATTATGGCAAACGGTACCTACGGCTGGACCAAAACTATCGGTAGCACTGCAAGTACAGAGGCTAATTACGGATTAGGCGTAGACACGGCGGGTGTCGTGTATGCGATAGGTACATTTAGTACCGCCGACACGAATTTTAATTCCGATGGCAGTGCGCTCTTTACCCCAACCGGAGTAGATTCTTACATAAATCTTTATGGTAGTGATGGAAGCTATAAAACCACTAAAATTATTGGAGGAACTTCATCGCAAAATGCGTATGCTGGGGGCATAGATATAAACGACAATTTGCTTGTTGCTGGCGATTACACGGGTACAAACATAAACTTCAACCCTGACGGCAGTGATCTACATAGTTCAAATGGTCAAGATGCCTACATGTTAAAGTTTTTAGCGAATCGTATTCAAGATCCTTTAGCGAACGGAAACACAGCAAATAATTCAAACTCGGCGTTAGCAAGCACCGGGCAGACGTATACATTAATAATGTATACAGCGTTAGCATTAATAACGGTAACACTGTGTACATTATTTATACTGAAAAGGCACAACTATCGGCAAAACTAGGCTGTTAAAAAGATTTTGAAATATTCTTAATCTAGTTACGGTACAGTCTAGTAGATGTAGCGGAAATTTCCAGCAGATACCGTTCGACTGCTTATAACGCCTAGTCCTTTGTAGTTCATTTCGCTCACCGTAACGGTGCCATCGCCGTTCACACTTTCTACGTACACTACGTGGTTGCCTTGTTGGCCAATTGCACCAGCCTGTGGGGTGCTTCCGGTGGCAAAACCTTGTGCTGCAGCACTGCCTACCCAAGCACTTGCGTTGCCGAGGCGGTTTGGTAAATCTGGTCTACGACTTTTTGCGTACCATGTGCAGTATCCCGGAGCGTAGGTATTTCCAGCAGAACTTCCACGTGTTCGAGGTGCGCCACTAACTTTTGTTCTAGTGGCAGATGAAGCAACAGGTGCTACTGGCTGAGCCACTGGAGCTATTCTTTCAGGTAGAATCTCAGTAGCTTCAGGAATAGTAATAACATCACTTACATTTATAAGATCTGGCTGAGTGATCTGAGTATTTTTTGCATACAGTCGATCCCAAGTTGTACCGTAATTCTCGGCAATTTTCACAAGGCTTTCGCCAAGTGTAACCGTATGTTGTACAAGCGGTTTCTCAACGGGCTTTGTGGCTTCTTGAGCTTCGGTCGCTTTCTTTTCTGCTTCTTTTTCTTTGGTTTCCTCTTTTTGCTTGCTTGCTTCAACTTCTTTTAAAGCTGTTTCTTTGTAGTGGAAAGGGTCTTCAGTAAGCGCTAATTGCTTAGAAGAAATAGCACCTACTTGGCTCGTTGTTAGTAAAAATAACGAACATAAAAACAGTCCCACCTTTGGTATGGCGTTACGCATTGATAAATTTCCTCCTAGTAAACTGATATATTCATAATTATTGGTAGGCTTCAGTCGATTGACAGCACCTGTATATAGTGTCCATAAAACGATTGTTTTAAAGGCACAAGATCTAATACTACACGACCAAAAAACTAAGTCAACGCTAAGCTTCTTGTGCTTAGCGCTATATATAGCGCAACAGGGAGGTTTAAGCACATTAAACAGAATGTAAATATGACAACAAACTAGTTAAATTCACAATTGTGAATTTTATTCAGGTAAATCTCAACCAAGGCTTTTATGATCGTACTGTTAGCAAATTACATATTGTTAATGCACCTTGGTCCATGTAAGTACTACGCCACTGAATGAAGTGTTGAAAAACACAGCGGTGTTTCAAAATAGCACGCAGTAGCATAGTACTTAGCAACATTGTTATTAATTTGAGAGGGGGATTACATTAAGAAGTCACTGAAGAATAAAATTTTAATTGCAGGAACAGCAACAGCGATAGGACTAAGTGGGGTCGCGGGTTTTAGCGCCGTTTCTGCAGAGAACAACAGTTCTGACGCAGGTTCAAGTCTAGTTGATAAGCTCGTTTCTAAATTCAATCTCAACAAGGCGGATGTGCAAAAAATCTTTGATGAAGATCGAACTGAACACGAAGCTGCGCGAGAGAAAGCGCAAAGTGAACGGCTACAGAGTTTAGTTGACGCAGGCACGATTACTGCAAACCAAAAGACAGCTATAGAAGCTAAGATCAAAGAACTTAAGTCAGCTCGTGAGGCTAACAAAAACTCCATAAGAGATCTTAC
>DLGX01000017.1 GCA_002482925.1 Candidatus Saccharibacteria bacterium UBA7683 | reverse complement strand
GCTTGTCATCGTCTTTTCGCAGCACAACGCATGCGGAGGTACGTCGAGGCTTTGTTGCTATGGGTGCGGTTTTGGCTTGCTTTTGGCGGCAAAAGCGAGAGAAGAAGAAATGACAGATCCTTCGACTACGCTCAGGATGACAAAACTGAAAGATGATTACTGCAGACTGGGTTCCCGCCTGCGCGGGAATGACGGATTAGGCTTGGTAGGTTAACGCAGCCGCTAGTGCATCAGCACAGTCGTCAGGTTTTGGAACTTCTTTGAGGTTTAAAACTACTCGTACCATTTCTTGTACTTGTTTTTTATCCGCCTTACCATAGCCAGTGATAGATTGCTTTATTTGGAGCGGAGTAAATTCTGCTAATTTTAAGCCGTGTTGTTCACCGAGCAGTAAAACGACACCCCGAGCTTGAGAAACCGTCATCGCTGTTGTAACATTACGCGCGAAGAACAGTTGTTCTACAACCATAACTTCAGGTTTATTTTCTTCAATAATTTCTTTGAGTTCGTTATAGATTGTGATGAGCCGTTCTTGAGCAGGCTGATGAGCGGGGGTTCTAATTACCCCAGCGTCTACCAATACTTTTTTAGCACCATTTACATCAATAATTCCAAAGCCTACTATGCCAGTTCCTGGGTCGATTCCAAGTATTCTCATGAAAGATAATCCTGCAAGCGTTTCACTAATTCTTCGTGAATAATTCCATTTGTTATCACTGCCCCATTAATGGCGGTGTTGTATGGCTGGACTTCACCATTCATGCCCGTTACCTTACCCCCCGCTTCTTCAACAATAAGTTTTACAGCAGCAATATCATGTGCAGTATCTCCGTAAAATATTCCGCCGTCGAATGAACCAGTTGCTACGTTACAACCCCTAAAAACTGCGCCAGGGCAAGAATTAGTGTTCACATTTTCAGTTCGAAGCAAATCGATAATCGTTAAATCGCCCAGCAGATGTCCAGGCGCTCGTTCGGAATCACTCTTAAACAACTTTGTGCCTTCTCCCCATTTACGGCTTGAAACACGGATAGCTTTTTCATTCAGGAACGAACCAGCACCTTTGATGGCAGAAAAAAGTTCATTGGTAAATGGATTGAAAGCAACCGCTACTAATGGCTCGCCGCCGCGGACAAGCGCCAAGGAAAACATGGAAACCGGAATCTGCAGAATAAAAGCTTTGGTGCCATCTATCGGATCACACACCCACAGCATTTCTTTTTCAGACTGCCAGCTTTCTTCTTCACCAAGAACACCATGTTCCAAAAATGCACTTTTAACTTTTTCAATAAACATTGAATTAACCGCTTTATCAGCAACCGTAACCGGACTCTGGTCTGCCTTAATTTCAACCTGCTGATCAGCGCGATAATATTTACGCATAATTTCGCCGGCTTCATATGCAGCAGCTTTAGCAAATTCCAGGTATTGGACAAGTTTCGCGGTATCCATATACCTATAGTATAGCGTGTGCATAAAAAAACCGGGAAAACCAGGTTGGCCGGCATAATGTTTTAGCCAGGTGGCCGGCCACGCCTATGGTCTTCTTTCACTTTATTGAGATAGTTTTTTATATCGGTTCTATATTCATACATACCATACCCAATTAATGTGGTAGTAAGAAGTATAATTAATGGAATTTTGTATTTGAACGAACTCGGAACTGAAGCAGCCGTTGAATCTAACGAAGAACTAGTGGCGGTATTTGCAATCTTGCGGCAACGATTAGTTTCTTGGTTTCTTTCTTGCCCACTATCGCAAGGTTTTAGATCAGTAGTAGTTGTACCAATTTTTCGGCAACGGTTGGTTTCGGGGTTACGTTCTTGATCTGCGTTGCAAGGCACCAAGGTTGCGCTAGCCAACGTTACTTTGCGACATCGGTTAGTTACAGGGTTTCTTTCTTGATCTGACGCACACTGAGCTAGCGTTGAATCGGCTGATTCAATACTTTTACAACGATTAGTTTCGGGGTTGCGGTATTTTCCAGATCCACAAGAACCAAGATCTTCACTACCACTTGCACCAGTTGTCGCTTCTTCTTCGCTGGTATACATTGTTTCGTTGATTGTTCCTGGCGTAGGCATTTCGCTTATAAATCCAGTGAGTGATCCGTTTTCGTAATTAACAACCTGTGAGTTTACAGTTGCTGGGTATGCATAGAATAGTTCTTGGTTATTTGAATGCACAAGAATTATTTCCCCAGCACTATTCTTTATGGTTCCGTTTGTAACCGCATAGACGTACCGACTACCTGGTGCTAGCTGTACATTCGCAAGCGATTTTTCAGCACCAGTATTAATTTTGATTTTACAAAGACTCAGGTTTGCAGTGACATTTGAAGTATTAATAAACTCCAGATATTCGCTACCGTTGTAATTTGGTTGTGCGGATAATTCTGAAATTTCTATTAAACATTCTTCCTGTTGAATAGGTGTCTCTTGTACGCAAACACCAAGTCCGTCAAGAACATACCCGCTAGGTATAGTTGTATCTATTTCTGGTGTAGCTGGGCAAAGATCTACGGGAGGCTCCTCTAACGCGTAGCGTTGGTTCGGAAGTGATTTTGTAACCGGGGCTAGTTCCCAGCCTTCAGTGAAGTAAGACCATGACTGCTGTTCTGTTGCATCACTACCGTATACTATTTCTTCAATTACTTCTTCTGTTGACCCAGTATGAATTAGCTGAACAGTTTCACCACTATTGAGCAGTGCGAAACTCGTAATGAAGGCCAGGTACGTGTTTGGCGGAATTTCTCCGTTTAAGTTCATTACCTTATTCGGCTTGTCTTTAATCTGTAATTTGTAATTAGCCAAACTCAAAGTTGTACTACTTGGGTTTAAAAGTTCAATAAATTCGGTACCAAGCTCTGAAGAGCCCAACCCATTTGGATAAATTTCTGAAATCTTAGGAAAGCTTATGGTAGTTTCTGCTGCGATAACTGGAATGAACCGAAATGACGAGTTTACAACAAAAAGAAGTATGCTGATGACAACTGCTGATATCGATTTTACAATCTGCGCTTTTACCATAACTACTATGGTAACGATCAAACATTAAAAAGTACTTAAAAATTACAACAAGTTTTCAGCAATATCAAAATTACTGTGTACATTGGTTACGTCGTCTAGATCGTCCAGCGCATCCATAACCTTCATAATTTTACGAGCAACCTCTGGGTCAGTAACTTCAATCGTATTGTTTGGCACATACTGAAGTTCAGCATCTTTCACTTCTAGTCCACTGGCTTTTACGGCTTCGCGTACTTTTGCAAGATCTGTAGCAGCGGTATACACCACCATTTCACCATCTTCTTCTACTGCGTCCTCTGCGCCAGCATCAAGAATTTCCAGCAGTGCGTCTTCCCCGCTAGCCGCAACCCGAATTACACCCTTGCGTGTAAACTGAAATGCTACGCTACCAGGCTCTGCCATCGTACCCCCATTTTTGGTCATTGCAGTTCTCACTTCTGGGAACGTACGATTCTTGTTATCGGTTGCTGCTTCAATTATAATGCCGGTGCCACCAGGGCCGTAGCCTTCATACACAACTTCTTGAAGTTGTGCTGCAGACTTATCAGCAACTCGATCGATTGCACGCTGAATATTATTAAGCGGCATATTCGCAGCTTTGGCACGCTCTACTGCAAGTGCGAGTGTGGAATTAGTTTCAGGATCGGTTCCACCTTTTGCAGCAAGTGCAATTTGGTTACCTAGTTTGGTAAAAATAGCACCGCGCTTAGCGTCGGTAGCTTCTTTTGCTCGTTTGATAGTAGACCATTTGCTATGTCCTGACATAAGGTTCCTTGAGATTATTCTTTTTGACTACTGTTATTATATCAGATCGTCTTGTAATTCTTGAAACTTCTGTAGTTCTTCGCGTACTACATGCTGTTTCAGCACAGCCACAAGCCCAATAATAAGTATGAACATTGCACCCATGGTAATAAATGAAATAGTAACTTCGACATGCGCACCAGGGACATGGCTTAAATGCTCAATAAGCCATACTTGAAGGGTAAGAAGTGCTGTTGGCATAAAGCCCAAATAAAGCGCTACTATCGGAACAGCCATACCAACCAGGCCTAAAACAAACACTGCCAGCATTACAAAAGGAATGAATGGTAAAACTACAATGTTGGCAATTGGTGCAATTAGAGAAACCCCGCCAAAAAGAAACAGTGTGTAGGGAATTGTGCAAACTTGTGCACACAGTGTTTCAATTAAAATTTGAAGAATTGTTCCTGGCGGCTTTTTAATGAAGTACCGCGCGGTAATAAGTGGTGCCAAAATTAAGACTCCTCCAAATGCTAAAAACGAAAGATACCAGCCAGGATCTCCCCAAATATACAGCGGGTTTGCAAATGCTGTAAGCGCGCCACTCAATAACAAAAGAAGTAAGGGGTTAAGTTGGCGGCCATAATACCAAGCAAATAGACTAAAAACACACACCGCGGCTGCGCGAGTTATCGGAGCACTACCGCCAGCAACCAACATGAATCCTGCTACTAGTAACAGCGAAAACACGACTGATTGGTATGCAGATCGTCTACCGAATAATCTTCGCACAGCCTGAACTATTATCGTAAGGTTGTAACCACTAACTGCAATAATATGCGTGAGGCCAACTATAGCTAGTTGCTCGCTAAGTTCTTTAGGGATGCTTACTCTTAACCCCACCAGATACCCTAACCCTAGGCTGCCATATGGTTCGGGAAGAGCATTATGCACCGACTTAAAAAATCTGCTTCTAAAGTTTTCTAAACTTGAGCTATTCTTACGGATTATCTTTACAGAAGCAAAGCTTACTGTACCCTGCCTGGAAGTTCCTTTGGTTGATTTTAATTTACCGTTTACCATTACTACGTCGCCACGTGTAACACGTGGATCTTCGGTTGTCCCAACCTGAATTCTTCCTGGTAGCTTGGTTGTGCTATGCACAATCGATTTGATATGAAATTCAGTCTGATTCCTTTCTGAGTTATATCCAGAATCATCAGCAACAACTCCTTGAACAAACACAGACTGGCCGTAGAGCCGTTGATAGCGCACAAGGCTTGTAAACGTAGCACTTCCCCGCCAAATTCCTACCAACAGGCTGACCAGTATAACCAGACAAATTTTAAAACCAGTAAACCTTGTCGTTAAAAATGGTAGTAGAAAAACTATAAAGACCCAATATGGTTGCGGCTTTGCTTGATAATACGCAAAAAATAGACCAATCATTAAACCTATGAATGCACAGCAAATATAGGTTGTGCGTCGTAGCTTCCGCCGAATTCTTATATTCATACGGAAAGACTAACAAATGTTTATTAAATACTTTTGAAATTTACACAGCTTCGCGAAGTGGTTCAGTATATGCAGCTTCTACCAACATACGTAATTGAGCAAGGTCTAGTGGATTTACATTCACATCAACTCCAGGTAATTCGCCTGGGCCTGAAATTCCCACTAAAAGCGTTCCTGATTTTTTTGTTCTTAACTGTCTTATAAGTTCGGTTCCGTCTTCAGAATCTGTAGCGTCACGTGAACGAGGGGTATCTATTATTGCAATATCAAAGTCATCAGGATCTGCTTCATCTATTAATCTTTGTGCGTCTTCAAACGTATGCGCCGATTTAACTACACCACCGAACGCTTCAAACATGTTGGTAAGTGCATCACTTAAGTGCTCATCTTGTTCTAATAAAATGATTCTTCGTTCAGGCATAGTATTTTAAAGATTAAGTTTGTACTAACCCTAGTTAAACATAAGCTTGAAAAAATTTAAACGAATAGCCTACGTTAAATAAAAAAGTAATACCAATTTGATATTACTTAAGTATTTGGAGGGCCAACTGGGACTTGAACCCAGGACACCCTGCTTAAAAGGCAGGTGCTCTAACCAGCTGAGCTATTGGCCCTCGTCAGCGTTGTCGCTTTGATCTCGTTCTGCCTAAAGGCAAAAGCTTCGATTTATCGCTATACGCTTCCTCTCAAATCCAAAAAGTCGCATTTGCTTTGTTTTTGAATTTGGGTATAAACCTTTGAGGACTTGGTTATTTTCTCACATTAACAGATAGAAGGCAAGCGTTTAATAATCTGGAAAATTATTTCTTTTTGTTCTTGTCTGCAGGTTTTGCATGATGGCTGGCAATCATTTCAACTATTGCTAAAACTGCACCGCCTGCCAGTATTGTGTTTTGATATGGCTGAAGAAAGTGAAGTAATCCAGAGTTCTTTGCTGGTTCAACTACCTGCGGCAGTGTAGCTACGATTTGAATGCCGAAAAACGTTACTAAAAACCCGAGCATTAGGCCGGTGAGCAATGAAAGTATGGCATTATGGCGCGAAACTCTTACCGCAACTATTGTAGCGACTACAGGAGTGAAGGTAATGAGTAAATGCACTGCAACTGGTATATATTCACTCTTTTGTAGCGTGCTAGGTGGTAGTAAACCAAGTAGCCAACTACTGAGTAGCTGGTCGAGCATGACACCGGCAAGCAAGGCTAAAATAGCAACACCCGCGCTTGTCTTACGAATGAAAACGGCGGCCACAATGAGCAGTGTTAAACCAAGAGCTATGAGATCTACCATAGAGCTTATGGTAGCATACCAACTTTGTACTGAACAGATATCAGAATTAAAACTTTACAGTATCGCCAACGTTTATACTGTGCGTTTTGGCGAACCCAGCATTGGTTTCTAAAATATACTGGGCGGCTTTTTCACTTCCAAAACTTTTTGGGTAACTTTCAGGCTGTACACTGTGTTCAATATGGACAATTCGTTTTTCAGAATTAATCCAATATATATCAAGTGGGATTTTAGTATCTTTCATCCAGAAGCGATAATCTCCAGGCTGGTCATATATAAACAACATGGCGGAATTTTTTGCCAAATAATCACGACAGCAGAGTCCTCGTTTTTGTTCCTGCGAACTCGTCGCAATTTGAGCAGTAAGTTTAGTTTCATTTACATACACAGTCTTGGTTTGTTTTTGCGAATTAATCGCAAAAAATACACTTCCACAAAGTACTGCCAAAACTACTGCCAATAGCGCTTTACGCGCCAACTTTGTCTTTTTTGTTGCGTCGTTTTGCATTGATTTCCACATAATCAATTACCTTCGCTGCTACGTTCCTACCGGTGACTTTTTCAATTCCACCTAATCCTGGACTTGAGTTTACTTCTAGCACAAGCGGCCCACGACTTGAGCGCATCAAATCAACACCACAGATAGGAAGTCCCATGGCTTTTGCAGCCTTAAGTGCAGTCTTCTTTTCTTCTTCAGTAAGCTTGATAGCCGTACCTTCACCACCTTGATGTAAATTACTTCTAAAATCGTCGTCGAGACTTTGGCGCTTCATACTTGCAATCACGCGCCCGCCAACTACCAATACACGGATGTCCTCGCCAGCTGATTCTTCTACGAATTCTTGAAGTAGTATGTTGGTTCCATCTTCATTATGAAGATAAAATGCTTGTAGTACAGATTTCGCCGCCTTCTTGGTCTCAGCTAACACAACGCCATTTCCGTGTGTTCCACGAGCAAGCTTAATGATGACAGGAGTTCCGCCAACTTGTTCTAGTAAATCATCGATGTCGGCAGTATTTCGTGAAAACACGGTCTTTGGAATACCCACGCCAGCTTTTGCAAGTAACTGAAGACTTCGGAGTTTATCTCGCGATCGTACAATAGCAATAGAATTAGCGGTGCTATACACACCTTGCATTTCAAATTGACGCACAATAGCTGTACCATATCTGGTCATGCTACTGGCGATACGAGGAATAATCGCATCAACATTACGAAGATCTTCACCCTTATAGCTTACGGCAGGGTTGCTTTGCTCCATGGCAGCATAACAGTTTTTATACTTTACAACCCGAACATTGTGGCCTCGAGCCAGCGCCTCTTCTTTGAGACGTTTTGTTGAATAGTTAGCTGTACCATTTGAAAGAATAACTATGTTCATACATTGCCCTTCATATTCTTAAGTTCAGTTTTAAGCTTTTCGCTTCGTGCTACTTCAGCTGTGCGTAGCGGTTTGCCTTTTTGAACATCTACTAAAAATTTTCCGTTTAAAAGTTTTCTGCCGAGTAGTATTGGGTAAAGTTTTTCAGAACGGTCTGAAAGTGTAAATGTTGCACGAACTACTCGCTTCTTTATTTTAACTTTTAACTTCAGTTTGTACCTAATTTCTTTATGACCAAATGAATTAGCAATACGGGTTACAGAATACGTGTTTTTAGGAAATATATGGGTAAGACCAGTGTAATATTCGCTATCTGGGCTAAAAAAGATCACGTACAAGCCGTCTTTTTTTAATACAACGTTATCTGCCCAGATAGAACTTGCGTCAGCACCAGTATCCACTTTTGCGGGTACGCTTATGATATCGAGTTCAGGAAACCCAATTCGTTCTGCGCGACCAATTATGGTGAGTTCTTTTTGGCTGTCCATTACACAAACTCCGCTTTAAAGCTGGCCTTAATAAATTCAATTGAACGCTCAATTTCGTCGTTTACAATCGAAACAACTACATCTTCTGGGCCAGCAAGTTCAGCTGCACGCGCAATTGCTTCATCTTCGCGAATAATGCGTTCGCAGTTTCGGTTCTTTTCTTTAACGGCAGTTGCGATTATTTCTGATGTTTTACCAATAATCTGCGGAAACTTTTTGCTTCGTACATTTCTTGGTTTTCTAAGAAAGCCATCGATTTTGTCGTAGACAATAACGTAGTCGAAGCTTTCGGCAATTATATGGCCAGTTTCTTGTAGTAATTCATCTGTTCTATCATGAGCTAAACGAACTACGCCTATTACTTTACCGCCAGGTTTAACAAGTTCGTGCGCTAACGTGCCTATGGTACCAAGCGATACTTTTTCGTGCGCGTAATCTGCAATTATCTGTGCGCCATTTTCTGCTTTTAGAACAGTGAGTCTTCCGCCGTACTTATCAAGCCGTGAAGCCTCAAGCGCTGAACGTAAGTTTTCTGGAACCTGTAACTTGTAGAACGAAAGAATGCTTGCCGCTACGAACATGGTGTTATATACCGATGGCTGATAGTGGCCATTAAAAGTCCATGGCATTTTTGTAAGGTCACAGATTACTACCGTATCTGACATATTTTTTAGCACAACGTTTTCACCTTCAACAGTAATATATGAACCGCCCGATTTAACGTGGGCTGCTACGTCGAAGTATTTAAATTCTAGACCACAAGGCACAAGAGTTGCGCCGAGATGAGGTGAAATTACAGAAAGCTGCTGCACTACAAGTTCGTCATCTGCATTAAATACTGCGTAGCCTTCGGTTTGAAGACGAGAAAATATAAAAGATTTTGCTTCGGCAATATCACGACGTGATTTTAGTCGCTCTGAAGAACCAAGGTGGTCTTCAAACACATTTAAAAACACACCGACTTCGTGCGCTCGGTAGCCTAAGCCTGAAATTGCACTGCTACCAACGGCGCATTCTAATACTGCAACTCCATTTTCAAGCGATTTGTCTTGCTTAACTTCCCATAGGTATCGCCCAGGACATACAGTAGGAACTAGTCCCCAGATTTCTTTAGATTCTTCGAGTGTTGAACGGCGTTCGCCATTTACAAAGTGCCCAGTAGTATCCACATGAAGCACATTGTGATTCATAGCTTGGAGTACCTGTGCTGTTATGTTTACAACTGTTGTTTTACCTTTAGTGCCGGTTATAGATATTTTATGCATATGGTTATCTCTCTTTGGATATTAAGCCAAACTTCGCTTTCTCGCAATTCTTGCAATTTGAACAGCTAAGTGCTTACGTAAATCGTCTGCAGCCTGAACGTTTTCACTGTACTTTGCAAGTTGCGGTTCTCCGGCATTTACTTCACCGACTCGCCACGATGGTTCGCCGCCCGAACTTGGCGTTGATGCATATGGCATATCTATACCAAGGTGCAGTTCGCTAACCCCAGTGGCTTCAACAAACTGCAAATATACTTCGTTCGCAACGGCCCTTACCGTACTTGGAATAGAATCTTGGACTAAGAAAACCCAATCATCCGCAGCAAAATCAGTTTCACCCTCACGCGCAACACGACCTACATAATAGAACTCTCCTTTACCAAAACTATACGCTCGGAGTTCTTTATTGGCAGCTTCAAGATTGGCTCTATCGAGAATTGCTTGGTTTTCTTCATCGACGGCCTTGATTGTGCCTGGCCATCGGTGGGAATAATCCATAACACCTTCAACAACATAATCTGTTTGATCTGCTTCTTGTAAGGCTGTAGCGACTTCCGATTTAGTCATCTTCCCTAAAACACCTTCACTACGCGAACCGAACCGTGGCTTTACAAAAACAGTCGTACCCATAATTTCATCGAGTACATCTGGGTTAAACGCTGTGTCTTTTAGGATAGCCACTGATCCTTCATGAAGACCAGCTTTCTTTAGTAAGCTAGCCGTTTGATGTTTATCAACTGCTAGCGCGCGTACTGAGGGCTCGTTAAGCTGCGTAGCTACACCCTCAATTGGTAGCGCACCTGCATTATTATGAATTACACCAACATCTGAGACTGAATACCTGCCTATTGGTTCAACGTGCGGGGGTATTCCTTGAATATCTACGTGAGGACGCAGAAGCCTGACTTCACGTTCTTCAAGATCGTAGTAGGTAGCGCCGCGGGTTACAAACGGCTCAACACCTTCTGCGGCAACAAATGAAATAAACCTGTCTCGTCCCCATTCGTTTGCAAGTCTGGGATCTGGGTAGAAATCGTGTGCTTCGGGTATATTCATTCTACCTTTAGGAATATTGATTACAGCAATAGCGTCAAAATCTTGACCAGGTAGTAGTATTTCTGTTTCAGCATTAATCATCACCATATTATAGCATATTTTATTACTAAAAGTCAATGATCTGTGATCATAGTATGGTTTGTTGTATTTTTTAAACTTATTTGGCATTATTAAGTTAACTAACGTTTTTAATGGAGGAATATATGGCAACTAATACCAACGATCCTAAGAAGACTAGTACTGCGCGTGCTAATGACGCAGCAACTCGAATAAGTACAAAACTAAGCGGGCCACTTGCTCCCCTTGAAAAAGCACTTGATGGTGTTCTGGGCGAAAAAGCACCTTACAAAATTCCAAAAAATGGTCGTGAAACACTAGTAAAGATAGCGCCGTGGCTTAG
>DLGX01000018.1 GCA_002482925.1 Candidatus Saccharibacteria bacterium UBA7683 | reverse complement strand
ATCGACTTTAACCTTGATGGCTACGACACCGGAAGCGACAAAATGGACGGCAGATGCAAAATCGCCAAAGATGCTGGTGTGCGGTGTGAATTACCAGAATCAGCCACGTGGATGTGGCTGAAAGATAACGCAGCTACGTACGGCGTTTCTCAATTGGAGTTTGAATACTGGCACTGGGGAACAAATGAATAATGTTCGTAAATTCTCTGCACTATTTTTAAGATTATTATCGGTGTTAGTTGTCGTATGTATTCTGTTTCAGCCAGTGTTTGTTCACGCTGAAGGGCTCACCAAGGCACAAAGAAGTGCGCTCGCTAGGGGCGCTCGCTATGTTAATACAGAAATCGCATGTTCAACAGGAACGGGAACCACCTCGGGCGAAATAACTGGTGGTAGCAACCAAGAAATTGCCTTCAAGGATTTAGTGGCCAGAGGGTTGTCGCCCGAACAGGCCGCCGGAATTGTAGGTAACCTTATGCAAGAATCTAGCGGTGGAAAAGATTTAGACCCGCTAGCCACAAATGGTACTCATACTGGGATAGCACAATGGGATAACGCTGATCGTTATCAAAAATTAAAAGACTGGGCAACACTCAACAAAAAGGATCACACCTTATTTAGAACACAGCTCGATTACCTATGGGTAGATATGACAACAAACCTACCCGATATGTTAACCAGAATAAAAGCTATGACAAAAATTGACGACGTAGTGGTTGAATTTGAAAAATCATTCGAAAGGTCTGGTGGTTCAGCGATGAAAGAACGAAAAGATTACGCCAATAAAGCATTCGAGCTGTTCGGTTCAGGAACTGCAACAGGCACGGTCACCGGGGAACTTGGAATAAATGGATCAAACTACCCGAATGTATTATTTAAGTATGGTAACGGGCCCCGACTAAGTACTGGGCTTAAGGCGGGTGGCAATGTAACCCAAGAAGACGCTGCCAAGCTACTACTAAAATTTGTCGCAGTCGGTGCAGGGAAAAACGAAGGAGACGTGATAACAGACGAGAAGGTGTTAGCCGTGGTTGGCTGGATGATGGCAGAAGGCGGAAGCACCACAACCAAAGGCAGCTATAACACTTTAAATAATGCGAAAGATGGAATCTTAGATGATCTTCAACCTGTTTACAACCATGTGTATGCAGACGGCAACAAACACCCAGCGTTCAAAACACTTGAACAAGGTATTGAATCGAATGTTCGATTTATAGAAAAGGCCCACTACAGCCGTCTTCAGGCGATGTTGCTAGACCCGGCTATGACTGCTGATAATTTTGTAGCAAACTTTGATAACAAAACCTACAACGGCGCCTCGGGTCAGCTCACCTGGGCAGCAGGAGGTTACTTAACACTGTTTCAAAGTATTGTAGACGGCATGCAATCCAACCCCGATTCTAAAACAAGAAACTACGCAAAACCTGTTTTAGGAGACAAAGCAAAACAAGCCTTGAGAGATATGGGCATAACGCCGGACGACAATGTAACACCGCTTGATATTGACGCAACAACTACTGGGTTTAGCGCTAATGGATGTGCGGGTAGCGCCTCTGGAAGCCTTCCTTCTGGAACAGCACAAGAATTAGCACAACAAATTCTCGATTCGCCAAACGTCAAATCAGTCAATCGTGATCAGCTAGAAAACATTGCTGCAGGCAAGGGCCCTTGCCCAACTGTTAATGGTGGTGCCTACACTATAGACGAACGACTACTACAGGTAATTGCCGGCCTAGCAGTAAACAACACGTTTTCTATCGCGTCCCTGCATCGTGGTTGTACGGGGAGCACTGTAGGGTCAGGAACAAAGAGCCGACACTGGGCCGGAAAAGCCGTTGATATATCTGGTTCCTCTGGAGTTAATGGAACCACGATGCCCTCGTTTGGAGATTACAACGCAGTGGTTTCGAAGTTTATACAAGACGCAGCAAAGATATTTCCAGAAGGGGATTACGGTCTCGGCGTAGCTAACGACAGATATGTGGCAGATGTGACTCCCATACTAAACAAAGGTGGTTCTGTGTTCCTCGACACACCAGGAACCACAGGCGCTACTGGCCCGCACGTTCATATTCAGGTACCAAGATAACCAAACGAAGGGAATATATGCTAGAAAAACTGGTTCAACTACTGCGAGATAATAAAAGATTGGTTCTGGTTTGTGGTGCAGTTCTATTCGTAGTGTTAATTGTACTTTCTGTGTTGTTTGGTACTAAATCAACACCGAAGAGCGAGTTGGTGTTTTCTGAAACTCGCGTATCAAAAGATAATTTTGTTCATGTAGACGGTGAAGAAACCTATGTGTTCAATGGTGTTGGTTTTTACAAAACAAACCAAAATACAAAGAAAACATCTCGGCTAGCGCTTATTCAAAACCTACCTAACGTTACCGATATTGTGTGGGGAAAGAATGGTGCACTTGTTAAGTTAGAAGGCTATTCACCGAATCTTATTGCTCGTTATAAAGGAACGCCCGCAAAAATTACAGAAATAGCCTCAAAAGAAAAGTTCCTTATTTCGGAACTAAATAACACTGCGTGGTATATAGATTTTAATACGAAACAAGTTTCGTTTGTGTCACTTTTTGAGTCTGAGCAATGGAAGCCTTTGGTATATATTGAAAGTTCTGATTACTTCATACTAAGTGCCACTGGTTTGCCTGCTCGCCAACCACTACTAACATACTCCTTTGGTAAAAGCCCTGAGCTAGGGGTGATTGCATTACCCAAAGAAGCATCGTTTGTGAGCAATGTTTTTGAATGTCAAAGCGATAATTCATTATGCATGAACTCTGTAGGCACCGACGGTAAAAGGTCACTTCTTGTACATCCAAACAAAACTGCGCTAGTTAAAATTAAAAGCGGTGATTCATTCTATGAAACAACTGACAAAAACAAAGTTCTTATTGAAGTACAAACCCAACCAGAAGAAAAAAGCTCGACTACTAGGTCTAAAAACCCGATAGCTGTTGAACATATCGACGAAGAAGATCCGGTAAAAAGCTATGAACTTTATGATTTTTCTACAAAAACAAAACAGAAGGTTATTATTCCACAAGAAGTAACAGTTGCTCAACCAATTGGGTATGCCGACGGCGTACTTTCGTTGTTCGGTGATTCTGTAGAAGGTAAAAAACTTGTGTATTCTTCTAAAAAAACGAGTGGTTCACTGAATGTGAAGCCGGCTTTGACGCCGTTAGATTTTGTTCCTATTTCTTTTGTAAGCTTTTCGGCTGATTCGTTTGTATTAAAAACAAACAATGGGTATGTAACGGCACTTAAGAACAAAGTTTCCAGTGCGCTAATAGAACAACTAGGTGGTGTGGAATCCAACGGGAAGCTTTCAGTATGTGTTACCGCTTCTACGCCGAGTTATACGGAAGAGAGAACCCTGTATCTTTCATTAGATGATTCAATGCTTTCTACGCTCGACCAAACTAGAAGTTGCTTGTACGAACAAAATTCAAACCCTTTTTCATACAGTTTAAATATAGATATTACCAGTTCAAGAATTGGCCCTGTTCTTGACTAGCTTTTAAGTGGCATTACGATGTGCTGATAATCGGGCTGTGATTCAGAAGTTAACACACACGGGCTTATTGCACCGCTAAATCTGAAGTTAAGTGTGTCGGATTCAAAAGCGTTAAGCGCGTCTGTTAGGTATCGAACATTGAGCACAACTTCACCTGATCCAGAAACCTCGCCCTTAATAGCCGAGCTGTTGTCGCCGACTTGTGAAGCTACAGATTTAACCACTACCTCTGAGTCGGTTTCAGAAACTTTAAGCGTTATACTCCCGCCACTTTCGCGAGCAAATAAACCAGCAAGTTTTGCTGCAGTTAGAAGCTCTGAACGACTCACTTTTAGGCTTATGTCGCTTGATTCAGGAATAAGCTGCCGGTACTGCGGGTATTGGCCGTCTATAAGTCTGCTTACGAGTTGTGAATCGCCGGCTTTGAGCCCAAACTGGCCTTCGCCAAATTGAACACTTATTTCTTCGCCTGGGTTGTCTTGAATTATCTTTAAGGCGTCTTGCAGAGCAGCCGCTGGCACAATAGCTGATATCTCACCGCTTACTTCGCCCAAACCCGCCTCAGCGAGCCTGTAGCCGTCCGTAGCGGCAACAAACAACTTGCCCTCGACTGTGTGAAAGAACACGCCCCCCAGAACTGGTCTGGTTTCGTCTCCCGAAGCCGCTAGCATGGTTCGTTCTAAAGCTGATTTTAATGTTTGGCCATCTATAACAATTGTTTCTCCAGCGGTTATGGTGGGAAGCGCAGGGAAGTCTTCGGCATTAGATCCTTGTACGTGCGAACTATATGCTCCAGCTTTTATAAAAAGTCTGTTTTCTTCAAACACAAGATCAACCGTCAAATCTTTAGGAAGTTGCGCCACAAAATCATGAAGCAAGCGAGCAGGAACCGCAACACTGCCTTCTTCGTCTATTTTGCCGTTCGCTTGGTGAGTAAGCGCAACTTCTAGGTTAGTTGCTGCAAGTTCAAGTTTCCCCTTAGAGGCTTTTAATAAAATATTCGAAAGAATAGGTAATGGTGTTCTTGAACTTGCTACACGAGAAAGTAATCCCAGCGCTTTGTTTAAATTAGTCTGTGTTATTTGAATTTTCATACAATACTCCTTTTATCTGTCTTTACTGTCTTATTATTTTTTAAACAAATAGTAGTAATAGTAGGCTCTGTGGATACTGTGTATAAGCCTATGATATTTAAGTTTGAATAGGTTGAATACGTACTGTGGATAGCTACGGGAGAGAGCAGTGGATGAACACTATTTGTACACACCGCGACCAGCCTTGCTAAAAACCCGCGGGTATAACTCACGGTTGTACACACTTTTCTTCGCACTGTTTGCACAGCTTGTACACATTTTTTACCCATGGAGTTTCTCTCTAATTTCTTGCAAATGCTGTCTGGTTACAAAGTCATTTGCTAACAAACCTTCTATTTTTTCAACAGAGTGAATTGCGGTGGTATGGTCTTTTCTGCCAAGCTCAACAGCAATTTTAGGAAAGCTTAAATGAAGCTCGCTTCTAAGTAGATACATTGCCACTTGGCGCGGTACTACAATTTCTTTGTCTCGTTTTGGGCTTAGTATGTCGTGTAGAGAAATATCAAAGTGTTGCGCACATTTTTCTACAATAACTTTAGCGGTTAAGTGGCGCGGGCGATGCTGTTTGCCTTTTAAAAGCGCCTGAGCGGTTGCGAGATCTGGTTCAAAACCGCGAAGCTCACAGAATGCAAGCAGTTGGTTAAGCGAGCCTTCAAGTTCACGAATATTGGTTTGAATGTTCTTAGCTAAGAATTCAACCACTTCTGCCTTTAAAGTTACACCGTGCTGCCCGGCTTTGGTTTGTAAAATAACCTGCCGTGTTTCTAGGTCAGGCGGTTGGATATCTATAGCCATACCCCATTCAAAACGACTTCTGAGACGTTCTTCTAGCGTAGGAATTGCTTTAGGGGGTTTATCACTCGTAAGAATTATCTGTTTATTAGCCTGGTGGAGGGCGTTAAATGTGTGGAAGAACTCTTCTTGGGTTTTTTCTTTGCCTGCAATAAACTGAATGTCGTCAATAATAAGCACATCAGCATTTCTATATCTGTCTGCAAAGCCCTGTTTTTTGAACCGAATGCTGTCAAGGAATTCATTCACAAAGGTCTCTGTTGAAACATATACAATTTTAGATTCTGGATGGTTTGCAATTATTCCATTGCCAATTGCTTGTATAAGGTGAGTCTTGCCAAGACCAACACCGCCATATATAAAGAGCGGGTTATACTTGGTGCCAGGGTTGGTGGCTATGGCTTGCCCAGCAGCATATGCGAGTTCGTTTCCAGAACCAACAATAAAGTTTTCAAACGAATATTTTCCGTTTAGTAATGGTTTTGTGCCAGCGTTTCGTGGTGCAGTGACTTTTGGTTGAGCAATCACGGCAGGGGTAGGCTGAGTAAATTCTTTTTTTTCTGTGCTTGTGGGGTTAATAGAATAGGTGATTAGCGAGGTTTTTAAGCCGTTTTTTGCAAGCAATTCTTTAATAGTGTCGTTATACTTAACCTCAAGTTGTTGTTTTGCGAAGATATTAGGCACCGAAACAATAACGTGACCTGCTTTGTCTTCACGGAGCGCGGTATTACGAAACCACGTAACAAAGCTAGCCCTTGAAACAGACACTTCAATTTCGGCTAAAACCGAATTCCAAACGTTCTCTACCATTAAACCCTCACTTCTTGTTCGTACCACCACTATACACAAAAAAGAGAGTTTTCCACAACCATAAACGTTCATAAAATAAACCAACGCTCAGATTTAAAGTTTTCCACAACACCTAATTAACAGATGAGGATCTGTGGATAGATAAAAAGCGTGTGTGGAAAACTAAAATATGCTATAATTACTTCTATTATTTTCATCAAATAACTGCTGTAAATAAACAAAGCACTTAAGGAGAACTATTTTTATGCCAAAAAGAACATTTCAACCAAAGAAACGACACGCCAAAAGAAACCACGGCTTCCGTGTTCGAATGCGTAGCTCTAACGGCCAAAAAACTTTGAAGAACCGTCGCCTTAAAGGCCGAGCTCGTCTTAGCTATTAATATTTAAAGTAAGAAAGTGGCACATGCTTGCCAAAGTATTTCGGTTTCATGGGTATGGTTCGCTCAAATTCGTCTATTCTAAAGGCTCTACTGTGCGAGCACGCTTCCTGAGCATGAAGTACATTGCTAATTCACGGCGCGAACAGTCACGCATAGCGGTGGTGGTTTCAAAGAAGATTACTAAAAAAGCCCCAGAGCGCAATCGAATGCGCCGACGGCTTTACGAAGCAGTGCGCCACGAGTGGCCAGCAATTATACCCGGGTACGACCTCGTGATAACTGTTTTTGACGAACGCATTGGCACGATTCCTTCCGAAGAACTCACCAGTTTAGTGCATGATCTTCTTGTTAGCGCCGACGTTTTGAAAAAATAAACCCCAAGCTACGTGTAGAGCATCAACAGATGTGGTACTATTGAATATATGTTTCAAACAATTATAGTCCAACCAATCTACAATATACTCGTCGCAATTTACGGAATTTTACCAGGTCACGATCTTGGTGTTAGTTTAGTACTGTTCACCGTACTAATTCGCCTCGCCATGTGGCCGCTTCTTAAAAAACAGCTTCACCAAAGTAAAATAATGCGAGATCTTCAACCCGAACTGACTAAAATCAAAAAGTCAGCTGGAGGAGACAAACAACAAGAAGGCCGTCTAATGATGGAGCTGTATAAAGAAAAAGGCATTAGCCCATTTGGAACTATCGGCCTTACCCTGGTACAGCTGCCAATATTTATTGGGGTATTTCAGGCGGCGCGCGACCTAACAGAACATCTCGATAGAATGAGTTCTTTTACGTATTCATTTGTTCGCGATATTCCGCACATTCAAACAGTAATAGCAAACAAAGCAAATTTTAATTTTGAATCACTCGGTTTTATAGATTTAAGCCAAAAAGCAATTTCAAACGGCAGTATCTACTTGCCCGTAATGGTACTGGCAATTGGTGCAACAGTTTTTCAATACATCCAGTCTAAACAACTGATTCCTCAGCCGAAAGAAAAGAAGAAGCTTCGCGATTTACTACGGACCTCCGCTACTACTGGTAAACAGCCAGCTCAAGAAGATATGAGTGCTGCCATGGGAAGTTCAATGCTGTTTCTTATGCCTATTCTTACTATGCTATTTGCGGTTGCCGCTCAGGGCGCAATGGTTGTATACCTTCTTGCAAGCAGCTTAATTGGAATTGCCCAGCAATCACTTATCTTTAAAAAAGATACTGATGAAATGGAAGCGGAAGCCGAAGTGGTTTCTGTTAAAAAAACACCTGAAAGAAAAGAATCTACACCTGTTGCTACTGGCCCAACCACAACAGAAAAAGTAAACAAAGGCAAAGTAGTTACAAAAACCAGAATCATTACCCCGGGCTCCGCAACAACCCCTAAGCAGTCTTCTAAATCTAAGAACAAGAAGAGGAAGCGACGATGAGCGACCAAGATCAAGCAATTGAAGATGCCCGAAAATTTCTAGAAGACATCCTCTCATTTTTTGGTCTTAATGCGGTTGTTTCAGCAACCAGTGATGAAGATGTTATTGAACTCAGTGTTCCTTCTACCCACCTCAATGGTTTTTTAATCGGTCAACACGGCGAAACACTTCGTGCCTTGCAGGCATTGGTAAGCACCAAGCTTAAAAGCTCAGAAGCCGCGCTAAATCGAGTAAATATAGACGTAGCAGACTACAAGCTACACCGCGCAGAAAAAGTTCTTGAACAACTTGAAGGTTGGGTAAAAAAGGTTCGTGAAACTAAAGAACCAATGGTTCTTCGCCCTATGAACGCCGCAGACCGCCGAACAGTTCACCGTGGTTTAGAAGACTATTCAGATGTAACCAGTCATTCCGAAGGCGAAGCCCGCGAACGGCATATAGTACTCGAACTCACTAGCGACGGTGAGTAATCATCTGTTACACTAACTTGTAACCATGGCGCACGAAATAAAATACGGTAACGTTGTTCCACGAACAACCGGCCAGCTTGTTAAGTATATGATTCGACCCTATAGAGGAAAGTCGGCTATCTTTTTTGGCGTAACATTTTTAGGAAACCTTGCCTATACGGCCGCGCCACTAATAATCAGCTTAATTGTAACTCGCCTTAATCGGTCTCCAGTTCTCGACAAGGGCGTCTGGATTCTAGTAGGGGTTTTTCTAGTGCTTCGATTAACCGACGAAGTCTTATGGAGACTAGGAGATGCTTGGACACGAACCTTTAAGCCCCAGATGGTTGAACGGGTTCGCACAACACTGTTTTCTGCCACGCTAAAGAAGCCTCATTCCTTTTACACAAACTCTAGTAGCGGACGAATAGGTCACTGGGTCAACCAAGCGACCAACACCATGAACGAACTTATAGACACCACTATTTGGAACGTGTGGCCTCGGGCAGTAAGTCTGGTAATTTCTGCTGTCTTCTTGTCGACCGTCCACTGGAGCTTGGCTCTCTTGTTTACGGCATGGATGGCCGGGCTCTTTTACTACACAACACGTCGCGGGAAGAGGTTTGGCGAGCTTATAGCAATTCAAAGCGATGAATCTAGTAAAGCCGCAGGTCTTGTAGTGGATTCACTCAGCAATCACCTGAGCGTACGGGTATTTAATGCTCGAAACCGTGAACAAAAAGCACTTCTAAAGCAACAGCGTCAGATTATTCATTGGTGGCGGATTTCTTGGCGATGGAACCTTATAACCAACGCTGTAAAAGGCCAGAGCGCAACATTTGTGAACGCAGCTGCCTTAGTACTTGTACTACTTTTGTTTGCTAACGGAACGGTTCCTCTGGGCGGCGTTGTGCTGTTTATTGCATATTATGGTGATGCTAGTGGTAGCTTGTGGCAACTTGCGTGGGCACTCGACGCATATTACCGCCAGTTTGGTACTGTTCAGAACGCGCTTGATGGTTTGACATCAGAAGACGAACGTACCGGCGAGATTGTACCAGCTTCACAGCTTCCTAAAACTGCTTCAGTAGTTATGGAAAACGTAAGCTTTGCTTATGATGACCAGAAAGAAAAAGACGTTCTTAAAAACCTCACCTTAGAAATACCAAACGGGCAAAAAGTTGGGGTAGTAGGACACAGCGGTGCAGGGAAATCCACACTAGTTAACTTACTACTTGGCTTATACGAACCAACCGAAGGAAGAATTCTGCTTAACGGCATTGATATTGCCAGCAAAGACCCGTCATTTATTCGCGCAGTAAGTTCGTTCGTACCGCAAGATACCAATTTATTTAACAGAACCATCGGCGAAAATATTAGTTATGCGGATCCAAAAGTTACCCAGGCTCAGGTTCGAGCAGCCTTAAAAAAGGCAGAAGCTTTAGAATTTGTAGAAGCCCTACCAAAAGGACTCGACACGCTAGTAGGCGAACGAGGCGTAAAGCTTTCTGGCGGGCAACGCCAGCGTATTTCTATTGCCAGAGCAATTCTAAAAGATACGCCACTACTACTGTTAGATGAAGCTACCAGCGCACTTGATAGCGTAAGCGAACAAGCAATTCAACGTTCACTTCATAAGCTTATGGAAAACCGCACTGCACTAGTAATAGCTCACAGACTTTCAACCCTGAAGCACCTCGATAAAATAATTGTTATAGAAAAAGGCAGAATTGCTGAACAGGGGAGTCACGACGAACTCATAGCCCAAGGCGGTATCTACGCCGACCTCTGGAAACGTCAAAAAGACGGATTTATTGCTGAGTAACCTTAGATATTGATTTTATTTGGCAAGTATGATATAATATAGTCATAATGAGTATCGTTGATCGTATTAGCTCAGTTTCAGATTGGCCAACCATAGAGACAGAGGCCGGTGTATTTGATGCTCGTTCATATGAACGTGATGACGGCTTTAGGTCGTTATGCTTTACGCGGCCAGGTACAGAACTTGCTCCACAGCAAGTATTTGGTGGCTCAACAAGGGTTACATACCGCATTGCTGAAGGACGAGGCGTTTTACTAGGCCTATACCTTGCAGATGACCTTAAGGGAAGTGGCATAGCTACCAACTTAACCCAGTACTTTATGGGTACAGTTGAGCCTGTAGAAGGCGCACCGTTTGTGGGAACAGGCAAAGTTCACAAGCCCTTAGTTGCGCTAACTTTCGCAGCCACAGGATTAGTGCCGATATCCGAAGATTACCTTGTAGAAGTTTTGCCACGGTCTGCCAATGATACCTCGCACGTACCCAAGGTTGCTGTAGTACACAACAACCTCGCTTCTGGTGAAGCCATAGTAACCGCCA
>DLGX01000031.1 GCA_002482925.1 Candidatus Saccharibacteria bacterium UBA7683 | reverse complement strand
TCTGAAAGCAGACAAACAGGATATCTTGCAGATAGCATTACTAACATAATGGCTATTAAAAGCTTTTCTGGTACACGATTTGAAAACAAGAGCTTTGAAAAATACACCGACAAAACACGGAGCGATCTTCTTTCAATTATGCGCGCAAACAACAAGCAAATGCTCTTCTTCAGCCTTATGAACCGCTCAATTTTGGTGTGCGCATTAGTACTTGCTATTGTTGGCGTTGCTATTTTTGATGCTAACATTGCAACCGTATTCTTAATTTTTAGCTTTACCAGCAACCTCATTGGTCAGCTATGGGTATTTTGCAACAACGCCCTGAGAACCTATAGCCGTGCATTCGGTGATGCCCAAGATATGGTAAAGATTCTTGCGATTGAATCTGAAATCAAAGATCCAAGTCATCCTGAGAAGCCAAGAATTAGTCAAGGAATGATTGAATTCAACAACGTAAGTTTTTCTCACGAAGGTATGCCAACGAATCTATTTAAAAGTCTGGACCTTACCATTAATGCCGGTGAGAAAGTTGGGATTGTTGGACACTCAGGATCAGGCAAGACAACCTTTACCCGCCTACTGCTACGTTTTAGCGACATCGATAGTGGTGAGATTTTAATTGACGGGCAAAATATTTCACATATTACTCAGGATGATTTACACAGTAGCATTGCATATGTACCGCAAGAACCGATAATGTTCCACCGGTCACTTCGCGACAACATACGCTATGGAAACTTCAAAGCAAGCGAAGCTGATATCAAACGAGCGGCTCAAAATTCTCACGCAGCAGAATTTATTGCAGACCTTCCAGAAGGCTATGAAACATTAGTTGGCGAACGCGGCGTAAAGCTTTCTGGTGGGCAACGACAGCGAATTGCTATTGCCAGAGCAATGATCAAAGACGCACCAATTTTATTGCTAGACGAAGCCACCTCCGCACTCGATTCTGAAAGCGAAGCATTAATTCAAGATGCGCTTAAAAAGCTCATGGAAGGACGAACAACAATTGTAATTGCCCACCGTCTTTCTACCATTCAAAAACTAGATCGTATAATAGTACTAGAAGAAGGTAAGATTATTGAAGAAGGCAGTCACAAAGACTTGCTAGAACAAAATGGCACCTACGCTATGCTCTGGAATCACCAGAGCGGAGGATTCATAGAAGCATGAGTGTTTTCACCCGAACAGACAGCACAACAACTAAGCAGACACTGGCGCTTTTTAAAAAAGAGTTATTTCACGATAAGAAAGCAGCTACGAAATTCTTAATTATGGTGCCGCTCAGTCACCTCCTTCGTTTTGTTGCTATTCCATTTTTGATAAGTCTTATAATACAGTCGCTTATTAAGAACCCGCAAAATTCTAAAGAGCCACTTATTCTGCTTGGCATAGCTACTCTGTGCATGTTGCTTTCAACTGTTTTTAATAACAAGGGCTACACTGCCCTTTTTAACCACGAAGAAAGAACTCAGACACGGCTACTACGAATGGGGCTTAACGAAATTATGAGCCGAAGCTATCAGTTTTTTACTGAACAAAAAGTGGGTACACTATCTGGCGATTTAATGAACTTTAGTAAGTCTTACACAACAATTGTAGATACCTACTTTCTCAATACAAACCACCTGGTGATTGGTTTTTTCTTTAGCCTCATAATAATTGGGGTTATTTCTCCGATACTGCTTTTACCTACACTATGCATAACAATACTATTAATCATGTTGAACATACGAAATGTTAAAGCACGCGCACCGTATCGTAATGAGCGCAAAGAACTGATCTCTCGACTTACTGGGTCAATTGCAGATGTTATGGGGAACCAGTTACTTGTACGTATATTTGGAATGGAAAAACAAGAGTCTAAAGAAATATATCGTGAACGTAATGTAATTGAAGACATTGCCCGTAAAGAAATTGCAATTATTGAACGTGAATCTCTAGTGAGACAAGCATTTTTATACTTGTTCCAGATTATTACTATTGTTCTTTTCGTGTGGCTTGGCACACGTGGTCTTGTTTCAATTGCAGGGCTCATATTTACCTTTACCTACATTAATCGCTCTACCGATGCGATCTTTGGAATTTCAGCTATTGTGCGCCAATATGAACAGGCGTTCCTAGACGCTGCACCGATCACAAAAATACTACAAACCCCAGCAACTGTCACCGACAAGTCTGGCGCACAAAATATTGTCATTTCTAAAGGTGAGATAGAACTAAAAAATGTAAGCTTCACTTATGCCGATGAACTCGACGACTTAATTTTTAATCGCTTAGATTTACATATTAAACCTGGTGAACGGCTTGGCTTAGTAGGTCATAGTGGCGGCGGCAAGACTACTCTTACTAAAATACTTCTGAGGTTCGCCGACATAGAAGATGGAGAGATTTTAATTGATGGCCAAAATATTGCTGATGTAACCCAAGTAAGTCTTCGTTCACAAATTGCCTATGTTCCGCAAGAACCATACCTGTTTCACAGAAGCCTGAAAGAAAACATTGCCTACGCAAAGCCTGGAGCTACTGAAGAACAAATTATAGAAGCTGCAAAAAAAGCACATGCCTGGGAATTTATTCAAACTTTGCCGCACGGCCTTGAGACCATTGTAGGAGAACGTGGTGTAAAGCTTTCTGGTGGTCAAAGACAACGAATCGCCATTGCCAGGGCTATACTAAAAGATGCTCCGATATTAATTCTCGACGAAGCTACTTCTGCCTTAGATTCAGAAAGCGAAAAACTCATTCAACAATCACTTGAAATGCTAATGAAGAACCGTACTAGTATTGTCATTGCACATCGTCTTTCAACTATTCAAAAAATGGATCGTATTATTGTTATGGAAGAAGGAAAAATTACTGAAGAAGGTAGCCATAAAGCGCTCCTTGATAAAAAGGGTACTTATGCAAAGTTGTGGGCCCATCAGTCTGGCGGATTTTTAGATGAATAATAGTTCTAATGCGGCCCAAGAAAGATTCATTGCTTTTAAAGCATACTTAAAATTTTGTAAGCCGTACTACGGCAGATTATTTTTTGTACTTATGGTTTTTGTAGTTTCAAATATTACAATTGCGCTCTTGCCTATTTATATAGGTAAGCTTGTGCAAGCTGCCACACAGTTTAATGGCAATGCAAGAAACTTATGGATTTATGTAGCAATTTTAATTGGCCTGAGCAGTCTGCACGACATAACGTGGCGCGGGGCAGAATTCGCGTATAGAGGTTTGGTGAATAAAATTGGTTTTCTTTACGAAAGCTTTTTATTTAAAGTTGTTATTAACCAGCCTTACCCTTACTTTGTTGACAAGCTAACTGGTAAAATTAGCTCCTACATCACTACGCTCGGCAACGAATTCAGAAACTTGCAGAATAATATGTTGTTCGATTTTAGTGGATCTTTAGTGAGTATAATTGCTACAATTCTTATTCTCGGCTCACTTAATTGGCAAACTGCTGCGATTTTTACGACAGGAATTTTAGGGATGTTATTTATCGGTCGAAAAACACTGTCAATTAACATGAAGTATGAAGGAATAGCAACAGATAAAGACTCTAGCAAGAACGGGATTTTATTTGATGCGATCTCTAATTTCGCAAGCGTGAAGGCGTTGCATACTGAACGACGTGAGTTCGCCATAATTGACCGACAACAAAAGAATAACTTTTCAGCAAACCAAGATGCATTCTTAAGTGGCATCTTGTTTTGGGGTTCGATGTCGGTATTTGTTCGACATTTTATGTGGCCAGCTGCCATAGCATTAAACGTGTACTTCTTTACGCAAGGTAAGATTGATATTGGTGAACTCGCCACTTTGCTTTCTACTGCGCTTATATTCACAACAACCGTGTGGGAAGGCGTCTGGTATATTTCGCAGTTTGGTCAGAAAATGGCACATGCCGACGAAGCCCACCGATACTTATTCGGAACTGAAAAAGATCTTTCTGCCGATGTAAGCACGACCGATACTGTATCATTTAATGACTCTCTTTCTATTATAAACCTTGAATTTGCATACCCTGATAAACCGGATTTTAAAGTTTTAGAATCAATTTCTATACATATAAAGCATGGCGAAAAAATCGGTATTGTTGGTCGTAGCGGTTCTGGAAAAAGCACTCTAACCAAACTACTACTAGACTACTACCCTAGTAAACTTGGGGAGCTTCTTGTAGACAACAAGCAGGTTACAAGTGCAGAGCTGGCGACCCTTATTGCATTTGTTCCTCAAGACACTTCACTCTTTCACCGAAGTATTTCAGATAATATTGCATATGGAAAACTTGGTGAAGTCTCATCCAAGGAAATAATAGCAGCCGCAAAACTAGCAGAGGCGCACGAATTCATTAAAAAATTACCAGAAGGGTACAACACACTTATTGGCGAACGTGGTGTAAAGCTTTCTGGTGGTCAAAGACAACGCATTGCTATAGCGAGGGCAATAATACAGGATGCACCGTTATTAGTTTTAGACGAAGCCACTAGTGCATTGGATTCTGAAAGCGAACAGCTCATTCAGGATGCGCTTTGGAATTTGATGAAAGATCGCACAGCAATAGTGATTGCTCACCGGCTTTCTACTATTCAAAAAATGGATACAATTATTGTAATTGATGAAGGTCGTATTATTGAACAAGGTTCACATACTCAACTCCTTAAGAAAAATGGTGTCTATGCAAAGTTGTGGGCCCATCAGTCTGGCGGATTTTTAGAAGATTAAATTCATGAAGCACACAAAAGAAATAACCTACAAAGAGCTCGTTCTGATTTACCTCAAAACAGGTGCTAACGCATATGGCGGATGGTCAACTACATATTTACTTTTAGAAAAAGAATTTGCGCAAAAAAGAAGCCTACTTTCTAAAGAACAACTGCAGACCGCCGTAGCTTCTGGCCAGGCCTTACCAGGACCTGCTCAGGTGATAGTCGCAGCACAGACTAGTTACTTTCTTAAAGGCGTAAGAGGTTCACTACTTGCAACGTTCTTTTACCTTTTACCTTCGCTTGTCTTAACTTTTGCATTTTGTTTTATCTACTTCAATTACTTAGCAGGAAACAATAGTGCTAAATATACAATTGGAATTCAAGCTGCGGTAGGAGGTATTGTTATTGGCAATGCCTATAAAATTGCAAGAATAAATGCAACCATGCCTCTACTGTGGGTTGCAGCTTTAGTAGCGGCTTTGCTCTATTCGGTGCTTAATGTGCCGACTTTTCTGATTATTGTTATATTTGGGATTGCTGGAATTATTATTAAGATAGCTAGGGGTAGGAAGAATCGTGATTGAGCTCCTGAGCATATTTTTGCATGTAGCGTTGATTAGCGTTACAAGCTATTCGGGTAGTGCGCAGAGCTTATTTTACGAAGTAGGAGTTACTCAGCTTCAGTGGGTTACTAACCAAGACTACACCAGCTATTTAGGTTTTGGTTTTGCTAGTCCTGGTCCGCAGGTCTTTAGCCTTGCGACTTTTATGGGCTATGGGAAAGCCGGTGTTCTAGGAGGACTGGTTGGAACCATAGCGATCTATCTTGCTCCGGTGGCACTTGCTATATTTAGCGGTAAATATCTTAAGAAATGGATTCAGAAAGATAACGCTAAATACTTTGTACAAGCAGTTGGTATTGCTGCATCTGGACTGCTTGCTTCAATAGGTATACAAATACTTGGATCTAGCAACATTTCAGTTATATATGTAGCTATTGCTGTAGGTGCGGCGATTGCAATTAATAAAAAAGTAAGCCCTCTGCTTATTATTGCGCTGGGCTTACTTTTTGGTTTAGCAATTCGTTAGAAGCTAATCTATTCGCCGTGATCTTCTTTGGCTTTTTTACCGCCAGGATTGTTTGATTCAGTTGCACCGCCTTGATCAGAGTCACCGCCGTTTTCGGCTTCTACTGCATCGGCTTCTGATTCGCCTTCAGCAAGCTCGGTGCCTTCATCTGATTCTACTACAGTTTGGTCTTTTACCAGCGCGATTGGCTGGCTTAAGAATTCTTCCCGTTTTTCTTCGTCGTCTTCAGTAGCCAAGATTTCAACAAGCTCTACGCCTGCAGGTAATTTAATGTCACCTACTGTAAGTCGGTCGTCAATTTCTGTAAGACTTTCACCTGAGATTTCTAGTGATTCTGGGAGGTCTTTTGGAAGAGCTCGAACCATGAGAGTTTCAAGCGTATGAAGTAGTACTAGTCGGTTGTTTTCAGCTGGAATTTCGCCAGTAATATGAATTGGAACTTCTGCGTCTACTACTTCGTCAGCCTTAAGTGCCTGAAACACTACGTGTTGTACTTGGTGTTTTAATGGCATAAATTCAATTTCTTTAATAAGTGCAAGCTTCTTGCTGGTACCTATTGTAAGATCGATAGCCTGGCTTTTACCAACGCCATTATATGCTTTTAGAATTTCTGGGCCACCTACAAGAATATTTACTGATTCTTTGCCGTGTTCTTGAATAACTGCCGGGACTTTACCTTGTGCTCTTAGGGCAGCGACGGCTCGTTTACCGAGGCCTTCTCGTTGCTCTGCTTGTAACTTTACATCTTGACTCATGAATAAATAAACTCCTGTAATTTTTCAGTACTACTAGTATAACAGATATCGATCTTGCACAAAGTCTGGTATAGTTATTGTTAATGGCATTAATTTCAGCAGAACGAATAGCGCACGCAGGTATTTTTGTAGTAGCAGGTGTTATTTTTGCTGAAAGCGGACTGATGATTGGGTTTTTCTTACCAGGTGATAGCCTTCTGTTCACGGCTGGTTTTCTTGCAAGCCAAGGGTTTGTGAATGTTCATGTACTTGCATGGGTTACCTTTGTTGCAGCTGTGCTCGGAGATAGCGTAGGGTATGCATTTGGTAAGAGAATGGGGCCACGGCTACTCAAACGACCAGACGGAAAGATTTTTAAGAAGAAGTATATAGCGCAAGCTGAAGCATTTTACGAAGAACACGGTAAAAAAACCATCATAATCGCCAGATTTACCCCAATAGTTCGAACCTTTGCACCAATTGTTGCCGGGCTAGGCAATATGAATTACCGCACATTTTTGTCTTACAACGTTATTGGCGGCGCTCTATGGACTCTTGGACTCACCTACGCTGGTTACTTTTTAGGTAGAGCCCTGCCTGGAGTAGAAAACTACTTAGAACCAATGATTCTGCTTGTTGTATTTTTGAGTTTGCTACCAGCATTTCATCACTTCTTGAAAGAAGCTGAAAACCGTGATCGGGTTAAAAAATTACCTGCGGTAACCCTAGGGAAAATTCGTCAGATTATCAGAAAATCCGAGAAGAACTAATACCTAAACAAGCTATTACTACAATGTCATCCTGAGCAACGTCGATCCGTTCTCCGTAGCAAGACTGCGAAGGATGAAAGCATCTGCTAATCATTAGTGGACCAGCAAGATCTTTCGACAAGCTCAAGATGACAGACGGGCTGTTTAGATTTGGTTCAACTAGAGCATTAATTTTAAGTATTTGCCCGTATGAGAATCTTTAATTTGGGCAATTTTTTCTGGGGTGCCTGCTGCCATAATTTCACCGCCCCCAGCACCGCCTTCAGGACCCATATCAATTATGTGATCAGCTGATTTTATAACATCTAGGTTGTGTTCAATAATCACCATAGAATTGCCTGTGTCAACCAAGGCATTGAGTACTTCCAGAAGCTTCTTCACGTCTGCTGAATGAAGTCCTGTGGTTGGTTCGTCTAAAATATACAATGTTTTGCCTGTTGGTCGACGTGAAAGTTCGCTTGCAAGCTTAATACGCTGCGCTTCGCCGCCCGAAAGTGTTGTGGCAGGCTGACCAAGTTTTACATAGCCAAGGCCAACATCGAAGAGTGTCTGCATTTTACGAGCGATACTTGGTTGGTTTTCAAAAAAATCTACGGCTTGTTCAATAGTCATGTTCAGTACATCAGAAATGTTCTTACCTTTATAGGTAATTTCTAACGCTTCGCGGTTGTAGCGCCTACCGTTACAAACTTCACAGGTAACGTAGACATCGGGCAAAAAGTGCATTTCAATTTTTATAATGCCATCGCCTTGGCAGTTTTCACAGCGACCGCCTTTTACATTAAAGCTGAATCGGCCAGCTTTGTATCCGCGAAGGTTTGATTCAGGAGTGTTGGCAAATAGCTCACGAATAGGCGTGAATACCCCTGTGTACGTGGCCGGGTTAGAACGAGGTGTTCGCCCAATTGGACTTTGGTCAATAATAATTGCTTTATCAAGATGCTCTATACCCGTAACTTCTTCGTGTTTACCTGGTACAGCGTGTGCCCTATGAAGACGAGCCTGGAGTTCTTTTGCCAAGATATCGTTAATTAAGGTAGATTTACCAGAACCGGACACGCCACTTACTACCACCATTTTTCCAAGTGGAATAGTGACCGTAATATTTTTCAGATTGTGTTCTGCTGCACCTTTTACAGTAAGTTCTTTTTCATTACCTTTTCGGCGTTTCTTAGGCACGGCTATTTCTTCTAGACCGGAAAGATATCTACCAGTGATACTCTTAGAGTTTTTAGCAACCTCGTCTGGCGTACCTGAGGCCACTACATTACCGCCGTGCACACCAGCACCAGGACCAATATCAACAAGCCAGTCAGCCGCTCTAATTGTGTCTTCATCGTGCTCAACTACCAAAACTGTGTTACCGAGATCTCGTAAATGTCTGAGTGTTGTAATAAGCCGATCGTTGTCTCGCTGGTGAAGCCCAATTGAAGGCTCGTCAAGCACATAGAGCACGCCTTGCAGGCCAGAACCAATTTGAGTAGCCAAACGAATACGCTGCGCTTCGCCGCCTGAAAGCGTAGCCGCGCTTCTGCTTAAATTAAGGTAGTTTAGACCAACGTTATTAAGAAACGTTAAGCGCGAGATAATTTCTTTGCAAACTTGGGCAACAATAAATTCTTCTTTTTCGGTAAACTTAGTTTTTTCAAGTAGCTCCAGCGCATCGCTTACTGAAAGATCTGTTACGTCTTTAATTGAAAAATCGTGTACGGTTACTGCTAGTACTTCGGGCTTAAGACGTGCTCCTTTACAGGTATAGCATGGTCGTTCGCGCATAAAACGTTCAATGTCTCGACGCATAAAATCGCTATCGGTTTCTTTATGACGTCGTTCTAGGTTTGGAATTACACCTTCGTAGGTGGTTTCAAAACTTCTTCCCATACTTAGTTTTACGGTGTATTTTTCTGTTCCTGTTCCATAGAGGATCTTTTCAAGTTCGTCTTCTTTTAGCTGTGAGGTTGCTACGTGCAAACTAAATTTGTATCGGTCGGCTACTGCTTGCATCTTTTTCATATACCAAGCATCAGAATTGACTCGGTTAAACGGACGGATAGCCCCTTCGGCAATAGTAAGGTTACCGTTAGGAATAACCAGGTCTGGATCTACTTCTAGCCTATTACCGAGCCCGGTACATGTTGGGCAGGCACCTTGGGGGGCATTGAAACTAAAGATTCGCGGTTCAAGTTCTGGCAGTGAAAGGTCTGGATGATCTGGGCAGGCATAGCGCTGAGAAAGAAGCTTGTCTTCATTTGTATCAGCGTTATGTACAATCACCGATTCTTTGCCAATTTCAAGCGCCTGTTCAATAGATTGCGCTAAACGACCTTGATTGGCTTCATCGTTCGTAAGACGGTCTACTACAATTTCTATGGTGTGTTTAAACTTTTTATCGAGTTCTGGCCATTCATCAAGGCTGTATACCACACCGTCTACGCGCGCTCGAGCAAACCCGCTACGCTGAAATTCGCCTGGAATGTGTTCGAATTGACCTTTTTTAGCATTCACTATTGGTGCAAGAATTAAAAGCCTTGAGCCTTTTTTTAGTAGCAAAACTTCATCTACAATTGCCTGCGGTGTAAGGCGGCGGACTTCGTTGCCATCTATTGGACAGTGCGGAATACCTATGCGAGCAAATAACAATCTGAGATAATCATAAATTTCCGTAACGGTTGCTACTGTTGAACGAGGGTTACGACTAGTTGATTTTTGGTCAATAGAAATTGCCGGGCTTAAGCCGTCAATCTGGTCTACATCTGGTTTTTCCATTAAGCCCAAGAATTGGCGGGCGTAGCTTGAAAGCGATTCTACATACCGACGCTGACCTTCGGCATAAATAGTGTCGAATGCTAATGAAGATTTACCTGAGCCTGAAAGACCGGTAATAACGACTAGTTTTTCGCGCGGAATTTCAACATCAACATTTTTTAAGTTGTGTTCTCTGGCTCCGCGAACTGAAATAAACTCTGACATGCTATTTAAGTATACCTCTGTTAGGCCGTTCTGTCATCTATTGCTACACTAGTACTATGAGTAAGCGAGATAGATTATATACCTGGTGGAAAAATAGACCTATTAAAGTGAGGAAGCCATTTACATTTGCGCTTGGGTTGGTTTTTATTTGTACTGCACCATTAGTGGGCTGGATTCCAGGTCCTGGAGGAATCGCACTATTCTTGGCGGGGATAGCTGTACTTGCCAGTGAATTCGATTGGGCCGAAAATCTTAAAGCCTTCTTTTTGCACACGGTACCTAAAGAAATTAAAAACCGATGGCGGCCTACTCCAAAATGGGAAGCAACATTTGATGCAACTTCCGTTTTTTTACTTCTTGGGGCGGGTGTAGCCGGGTATTATCAGTGGTACGCACCGGTACTTTCATTAGGAATAGGTGGCATTTGCTTGTTCTTATTTAACCGTGAACGACTCACCCGACTAAAAAAACGCCTGAAACGAAATTAGTTTTATTCAGCAACCGTCGGAAATTACACAACAAAACAACAGTAATATGACTTGTAAAGCGCGTCAACTCTATTCTATTATTAAAAGTAGTTAATTAAATGCGAGGGGTCTTATGAAAAAAATAGTGTGGGGCAGTATTTTAGTAGCAATTGTAAGTTTTATAGTTTGGTCTAAAGATCCATTAAACGAAGCTGTGAACTTTATAATTGCAGGCTCGGTTCCGGGCACCAACATTTCAATCGGCCTATGGTCTACTTTGTTACTTGCAGTTTTTTTGCTATGGGTCGTAAGTCGTGGATTCAAAAGAACAAAACTTCAAATGCTTGAACACACCGCTCATGAAATTAAAAAAACACAGGCAGAAACTGAGTTTAAAGAAACTTACTCGGGTGATTTTGATCGTTCAAAGCGTTCTGTGATTGCTGCCCCTCGTAGTACAGACGCGGCGTTATAAGTTATTCAATAATCGGCACAATGCTCTCGGCGTAAAGTTGCAGTTCTTGTAGCAAAAATAGCGCATTGTCATCAGATGCTTTGGCAGACATAAGTTCACTAAGGCGTTTTGCAAACTGTTCGAGCGAAAGCTGCCCATTTTTGCCCTGCATAATTCGTTCACTCCGGTAACTTTCCCATAGCTGTCTTTCTGAATCGGTAATACTTCTTGGAAAGTTACGAGCCTTATACCTTATAAGTAGTTTTTCTAGGCGTTCGTCTGCAAATTCTACATTCGTATCAGCCAGACTATTTTCATCAGCTGCGCGAATAATTCGCATTTTAGTTTTGTCTTGGTCTCCAACAAAACCATCATATATCTGGAAATCAGGATCAGTTTCGGTACCATATTTTTTGCGGCGAGATTCATCATTTTCGCTAAACAACAGCCCTATTCGTTCACCAAAACCGCTGATTGAACGGAACTTGTTGAAATTTTCTTCAATAGTTTTTGCGCTTAGTTCAAGACGCTCTTGAACTTCTTTATTAAACACGCCGAGCGGTGCTACTGCGGGACACGCATTTGGCTTTAGTACTTTTACAGGCAAAATTTCGGTTGTTTCATCTCTTGAAAAGAGTTTTGCTTTAAGCGCCGTGTCATCTAGCTTTGCAAATTCAAGTGGATCGGCTCGTAAATCAAATACCAAAACGCTGCCGTTTGGTCCTTCAACAACGGGCAGTACCGCGGTAGTTTTTTGCCACTTATTGCTATATCTTCCCGAACAATACACAAATGGTTTTGGATCTTGTAAGTCTAAGAGTTCAACAATTTGTTTCTTGTTTCGTACCCCAAGCAGATAATCGAATACTTTGGGTTGTTTTTTTCGTAATAATTTAGCTACCGCAATAGTAGCAAACACATCATTTAATGCATCGTGTGCATTTTCATGATCAAGCCCATTTGCCTTTGTAAGAAGCTCAAGCCTATTTGTTGGTTGGCCTTTTTGATCTACTGGCCAGTGTATGCCTTCTGGTCGAAGCGCGCGGACTATCCGCACAACATCCATTAGATCCCAACGTGAACGGCCGTCTTGCCACTGCCATTCGTACGGATCGTAAAAATTACGCCACAGGGTTGCACGCATAAATTCATCGTCGAACCGCACGGTATTAAAGCCCATTATTACGGTGTCTGGTTGCAATACCTCTTCATAAAATAGCTTGAGAAACTCAGCTTCTGTATAGCCTTCTTCGAAGGTTTTTTGTGGCGTGATACCAGTAATCATTATGGCATCGGGATCTGGCAGAATTTCTTCGGTGAGTTTTACCAGCCAGTTTTGCGGTTCGCCAATAGGATTAAAATTCTCGTCTGTTCGCTGCCCCGCAAACTGCATAATTCGCTGAGCTCTGGCGTTAATGCCTGATGTTTCTAAATCGTAAAAGTAGAATGTCATACGTACAAGTGTAGCATTAGCTGTTTATTGTGTTATTAAATTAGTCTTAAATTATTCTTTTTGGCGGGGTACATATTCATTCGGTACAGGCTCATCAAATTTTATTGAAACTTCGATTGATTCAAATTCTTCTTTAGTTAACCTGTATTCGGCCACATATACAGGTGTGACTCCTCCGAATACAGCTTCATTCCACTTAAGCCCCAGCTTAGATGAAAGATCTTTAACTTCTGCCTCTGTTGGTGCTTCGATTTCAATAAATGGTTTCACCCACGGCCAGGTGTCGAGCATTATTTCTACTGAACCTAGGCGCCATAATTCACGCTTAGATTCTTGCTCAGCCTTAGCTTCAAGTCCTAATGAAAGCAAGAATTTTTTAGCAGCCTCGAAGTCATTCACTACCACTGGCTGTTCAAACGTCTGGCCAAGAGCCTCCCCGGCAACCTGTTTCACCATAAGCTCTACTGTGCCATTAAGTTCTTCGCGCAGACGCACCCATGCCTTTTTAGCCAGTAACCGTCTGTCCGGAAAATCAAACACTGTACGACGTATTAGTGTTTTTGGGTATTCACATACGGCACCCAGAGCCTTTAGCTTGTTCCTGATTTCTGAGTGATTTTGGT
>DLGX01000092.1 GCA_002482925.1 Candidatus Saccharibacteria bacterium UBA7683 | reverse complement strand
AAACTTATAAAAAATAACATACAACCTTCGGCGGTTACAGAATACAGCGGCGGAATTGCAAACCCAGAAGTGCCTAAAAGCCAGGTAACTGCTGAAACTGAAATTGCTAAAAAGTTCTTGCAAGCGGTGCAGGTTAAAGACTCGGCTACAGTACAAGAACTCGCCGGCCAACCAATGAAACAGTTAGTTGCACAGCAAACAAACGATGAAAATGCCAGTGTGCTTTCGTTTTACGAAGGTAAATTTGAAGGCATTGATTTTAATACACTCGTTTCGACTGTATCTGATACCGAAGGTACGGAAGTAGCAAGCAAGCAAGTTGTTTTTACAGACAAAGCACCAACCGAAGGGGCTACCGGAACCTATAGAATTGAAGTGACAATCATTACCGAAAACGGCGCACTTCGTGTTGCTACGATAAGCACTGACCTTAGTTTGTAGTATTACTGGTGATGATATTTTTCACCGGCTAGTATGGTGTGGGCTCGGTATAACTGTTCGGCAAGAATGAGACGAACTAATTGATGTGGAAATACCAGCTGAGAAAGACTCCAAACAAAATCTGCACGGTTTATCAATTCTTCACTTACACCGTACGCACCACCAACTATAACCACTACATTTTTAGTGCCTTTATTCATGTAGTCTTGTAGTTTATTAGCAAGTGCAGGCGAATCAAGCTCATCACCCCGTTCATCTAGCAGAATTACAGTGTCTTCAGCTGAAAAAGATAAAGTAAGTATTTCTGATTCTATTTCTCGTATTTGGTTTTCAGACATCGAAGAAGTGATTTTTGCTTCTACTAGCTTCCATTCACACTTCACATAATGGCGAAGGCGTTTTGTATATTCTTCAATTGAACTAATAAGCCTGGCATCATGCTTTTTTCCAATCGCTACGATAGTAATTTTCATATCACTTTCCTTTGTCATCCTGAGCACTGTCGAAGGATCTGTCAGTAACTAGATTATCCGATCTAGTCGGATAATGACAGCATTGATACACTAAAGTAATGTTACATGAACTCAAAAAAGATCTGAGAAGCTTTATAATTCCTGAAAAGGCAGTGTTCTTTCCGCGATTTTTTAAAACTGGTCCGGGTAAGTACGGTGAAGGTGACCAATTCTTGGGTGTTACAGTTCCAAATACGCGGATAGTAGCAAAAAAATATGCAAATCTTGGGTTAGAAGACTTAGAAAAATTACTGATGAGTGTTTGGCACGAAGAACGTCTACTGGCATTGATAATAATGGTTAACCAGTTTAAAAAAGCAGATGAAAAAAAGCAGAAGCAGATCTACAAATTTTATTTAGATCACAGAGCAAGAATCAATAACTGGGATCTTGTGGATACCAGCGCGCGTGACGTTGTAGGCGGTTATCTTTACCAACACCAAGAACTTTTACCAGTTTTAGATATCTTAGCAGAATCAGATGTACTTTGGGACAGAAGAATAGCTATGATTGCAACGTTTTACTTTCTAATGAAAGGCGAGCCCGATGTCACTCTGCGCATCGCAGAGAAATTACTTAACGACCCTGAAGATCTCATGCATAAAGCCGTAGGCTGGATGCTCCGCGAAATGGGCAAGCGCTGTGACACTCAAGTTTTGATTGAATTTTTAGACCAATACGCAGCCCAAATGCCACGAACTGCACTGCGGTATGCAATTGAGCATTTCGACAGTTCTACGCGTCAACGATACCTGCGACTAACGTAAACCGTATTTGCTTACTTTTATAATCTCGGCTATAACTAGGCTATGGATGAAAAAGAACGAGTAAAAAAGTTTATTCAGCTCTATAACAAGCTTGATGGTTTTTTGCGCTCGCATATTCAAGGTGCACAGCATATTGATCACGGACTTCTTTTACAGGATTCCGCCAGAAAATTTGCAGTGGTTCAACGCCACCTTTCAGAACTGCGAACATTCGCCCAGCTTAGAAATATTCTTGTACATGATATGTATCGATACCAAAATGAGGTGATTGCAATTCCTACGCAAGAAATTGTTGATCAATACGAACAAACCGTCAGAGCAATTTTAAATCCGCCAACGGCTTTTGGTATTGCAGTTGCTGCTACCGGATTATTTACAGCAACTGTAGAAGATAATGCCCTTAAGATAATGACTGAAATGAACGAAAAAACTTTTACACATGTACCGATTTTAGAAAAAGGTTACATGGTTGGTTTGTTTAGTGAAAACACCGTTTTTTCTTATCTTGTACGAGAAAAAGAGTCTATTATTGATGAATCTATGAAAATTGGGGATTTTGATGGATTTCTAGGGCTTGATCAACATCCAAGTGAAAAGTTTGCCTTTTTACCCCGTAACGCTGCTATTGACCAGGTGCAAGGTATTTTCTCTGATGCAATGAAGACCCACACCAGAATCGGCATGATTTTCTTGACTGCTTCGGGAAAACCTACAGAAAAATTACTTGGAATTATTACCGCTTGGGACCTCGCAAAAATTTAGCGACCGCGATCTCCGTGCCGAAACCGCATTTTTGAATTAGGTTTGATTACAACGAGTGCGTCTAAAGATCCATCTTCACTAATTGGCTCGCCTTCAGTGTCTTTAAATAGCGGGGACCAGAGCATCACATTTTTATCTGTATCGCCCATCCATTCTTTAAGCTGTTTGATATTGTAACTATTAGTCGAGATTTCTGGAAAAGGATCGCTGTTGGTGAGATATTTAACAATATCACTAAGGAACAAGGTGTCGTCTATATCGTGCTTTCTAGTTGCCCAAGGAAAAATTACTATTCTACCGCCTGGTTTCAAAGTTGCATAGAGGCGATCAAAGAAACTACAGTAAGTATCTAACAGTTCATGATATTCATCCGTTCCATAACGGGGGATATCTTCGTAAAAAGGAATTCCTTCAAAACACGTAATAAGTGCAATGCTCTCTGGCGCAAAATTGAGGCTTTCTTTTAACACATCTACAGTCAAATGGCTCGAAGAATTGATACGACGTACGCCACGTTCAAATAACTGCAGCGAGCGAGTCTCAATATCAAAGCTTTTGGTGGCGCTTTCTACAAGGTCTGTAGTGTTTGCTGAATCAACGCTATACACATCAAGTGGCCTCCACCAGTGATGACTTGTTGCACACTGTGCTAATACCTCACTTAAGTCATCAATGATTGTACTAGGGTCTAGTATTTCACCGAGCAAAGTTGTTTCAGCCGCCTGTAAATGAAGTTCTTTGTCAGGAACTCCTGGTTCTAATGATCTGAGAATGTCATCCCATTTCATGCCGGCATAATCAATAATAATTTCCCCTTTTTTTACTAAACTTCTCCGACGAAGCTCTGCCCTTGCCTCAAGTGCGGCAATTGAAGGAATTGCAGTATTTGCAACTGCCTCAAGTGCAGAAGTACTAACGTCGGTATTAACATAATCGATATTCCAACGACCCTCTGTGTCACCATCATCTGAATCCCAGTGTTTAGTAATAAGTGTCCTTGAGCGTAGCTCGCTGTTAAACCAAAGGGCAAGCTGACCAGTATGAGCTTTTGCATTAAAATCTAACGGTAGTCTGTAATGCATTTCTGTAACCATCGACTTTACTATGTCGGTCAAATTAGGATTTTTCATGACTCGTTGCCATAGTTCAGGCCGAGCAAGCTCGTGGCCAGAGCCAAGAGTTACCACACCTGGATCTTGGCTGAGGTTGACGCTCGCTTGCGCAACCACATCCTTAGCTGTAAGTTCACAAACTCTGTAGTTAAGACTTGAAACAAGTTCTGCATATAATGGAACTGCAGAGCAAAGATCAAGAGATACGGCAGCTCCTTCGGTTTCGTCGAAAGTTGTCTGACGCTGGTGCATAAAACGAGGGAGCCGGAACCATGCATAATGTGTAGGGTCTTGCTCGATTTCTTCCAACTCCGGGTTGAGTGTACGAGCTAAATCTTCAGGCGTGCTAATAGGTAACGCTACTTCGCGTAGTAGCAGGAGAGTATCTGGGGGGTTGCTTTCTACATACGGCATACAAATTTCTGTATATTACGATAATTTAATCACATTAACAGAAGTTAAACAAAAGCATTTAATTATTTTGTCAAGTTAATAATCAGCTCTGAAGTCGTATCCTTCTGGTCG
>DLGX01000063.1 GCA_002482925.1 Candidatus Saccharibacteria bacterium UBA7683 | reverse complement strand
GTGGAAACAAAAGAAATAGTTGGCGAAGACAATAAAGTTATAAAAGTTACTGCCACACAAAATGGCAAAGATGTTGAATATGAAACCGATGGTGCATTTATTTTTGTAGGACTTCTTCCTAATACACAGTTCTTAAAAAACAGCGACGTAAAGTTAGACGAAGTAGGTTTTGTATTAACAGACCAAAATCTTCACACTAACATGCCCGGGGTATTTGCTAGTGGCGACGTTAGGTCTGGTGCAACAATGCAAATTGCCTCAGCAGTGGGCGAAGGCGCCACTGCCGCGCTTAAAATTCGCGAATTTCTAGAAGACCCAGCAAAAAAGTAAACACAAGAAATTTACTTATTGAATTTGTCGGAGTATAGTTGCTAGCAATAAAAGAAGAGGGTGTTTCACCTTCTTTTTATTTACGGCAAACCTATGATTCAACGATTAATTCCAGTAATAATTTTCTCAGCAGTAGCAATCTGCATTATTCAGTTGATTAATTATTCTTTCACCAAAACCTATACTTCAATTGAATCTTCCGTAAAAAAACCATACGCACGCGCTCAAAATCTCTACGAAGCAACAAGCGCCGAGTATTAAGCCACTAAAGATTTTGTTACAATAAGATCTGATAAAGAAAAAAGGAGAACCAAGTGGCAGACTTTAACGATATTTTAGATGCAGGTGATGTAGAAAACGGCATAATTACTACAGTTATTGAAATACCTAAAGGCAGTATGCTAAAAGCAGAATGGGATCGTAAGCGTGCCATTTTTGTACTTGATCGTGTAGAACCAGGCATTTTTGCAAAACCATGCAGTTATGGGTTTATTCCTAAAACATTAGACGAAGATGGCGATGAACTTGATACGCTTGTAATCACCGAAGAAGGCCTACCGATGGGGCTTGTAGTAAATGAAGCAAAAGTTATTGGCGTTTTGAATTTTGATGATGGCGGTGAAATGGATCACAAGATTATTGTAGTTCCTGCTGATGACAGAAACAGCGGTGACAGTATTAATACGCTTGAAGATCTTCCGGAAGGGCTAAAAAAGCAACTAGAACACCACTTCAACCATTACAAAGATCTAAAAAAGCCTGGCACTACCATTGTTCAAGGTTGGGGTAATGCTGACGATGCAAAGAAGATTATTAAAGAATGCCAAGAACGTTGGAATAACGAAGCCTAATATGGGAAAGCTTCAAAAAGCTGGTGCAGAAGCTGTGGTGTACCAGGGTAGAATGCTAGAAATTGTGAACCAAGATATGACCGATGGTGTAAAGACTATTACATTTGAATGGGCACGTAGAGCACCTGGAATCAGACTTATATTAGTAGATCTTGAAAAGAAGGTCGTACTTCTTACCAAAGAACACCGCTATGAACTTAACGCTGACGACTACAGGCTTCCTGGTGGTAAAGTTTTTGATTCATTAGCTGAATACAATGAATTCCTTGATTCCAAAGCAGATATAGCAGTACCTGCTACAAAAAAAGCACATGAAGAAGCTGAAGAAGAAGCTGGCGTAAAACTTGAAGAAGCCAAACATTTTCATACCTCAATTTGTGGCACCACGGTGCAGTGGGATCTAATATACTTTGTAAGTACAAAATGGAGTAGGGTTGAACAGAAGCTAGAAACCGGTGAACAAATTGATGTAGAAGAGGTCTCTTTTGAGGAAGCTAAAAAAATCGCACTTGATGGGCGAATGAGTGAAGAGCGCTCTGCATTGATTCTACTTCGATATCTTAATCAACAAGTGTAAGTACTACTTCGTAAAGCGAGGTATTCCCGCTGCATCGGCGTGAGGAAGCCATACGTCGGTTTCTGACATGACTGCGTGTGAAGTCATAGCAGTAATTTGTCCATGCTGAGAAATATCAAGTGCATGGGGTACGGTCGACTTTCTAAATCGATGGTCGCCATCTATTTCTGCAAATGTAGCATTCCCACGAAGAATTATTAGCTGCCCTTCATGTAATTCAATTAAGTCTGGTCTCATTACGTTTTTAGGTGTGAATGCATCATGTCCAGTTGAAATATCAAATACCTTGACTCGTCCGCCTACTGGGTCTTCTTCAAACACTGTTAATTCAGGTGTGCCTGTAGTTTGGATGACACCTAAGTAATAATCTCCTATACCGGTACGAACCGCTTTCGCGTGGCCTGTGCTTATCATTCCTATGGCCTCAGACGTGCTAGGTCGTGGTCGTGGTTTCGTGCTGCTTATCTCACCAAAGAATGCAGCACATCTTCTTAATTTTTTGTTATTTACTAAAGTATCATCTAGGTCTAAAAAAGCCTCTTCAACTAGTAAAAAATCTGGGCGTTCATTGCCCTTAAGAACAAAGTTTTCTACAGAATCCCATGCCTCAGAGGTGAGCACAACACCTTCTAAGTCGCTGTACTTGCTGAGCGTGTTCTTCGCTTGTTTAGCATGTGATTTGTACATAGTGATATATATTATATCAAATAAAATAACAAATGTCAATACCTTGTCATCTGAATCATAAGCGTTATATACTGTTGTTAGATTTAGATATAAATTTCTGAAGACTAATTGGAGGGTGTGGAATGACTAAAGTTCGAGTTGCTATTAATGGGTTTGGAAGAATTGGCCGAAATGCCTTTAAAATTTTACATGCAAGAAACGATGTCGAAGTAATTGCTATCAATGATTTAACAGATAACAAAACGCTAGCGCATCTTTTAAAATACGATTCTAACTATCCAGGACATGACTGGTATGAATCTATTGAAGCGAACGCTGATGGCATTACTGTAGATGGTAAAAAAATTCATGTGTTTGCAGAAAAAGAACCTGCAAAATTACCATGGGGTGCGCATGATATTGATGTGGTAATAGAATCTACTGGATTCTTTGTAGATCCGGCACTTGCAAAAGCACACGTAGAGGGTGGTGGTGCAAAAAAAGTCATTATTTCAGCACCTGCTAAGGGCGAAGGTGCTCAGACTATAGTGCTAGGCGTGAATGATGACAAAATTGCTGCTGTCGGCGATGTTATAAGCAACGCAAGTTGTACTACAAACTGCATCACCCCCGTGATGGCAGTTTTAGAATCAGCATTTGGTATTGAAAAAGCCATGATGACAACTGTTCATAGCTACACCGCTAGCCAAAAACTTCAAGATGCACCTGCTAAAGATCTTCGCGAAGCTCGCGCAGCTGCAGAAAATATCGTGCCAACCACTACTGGCGCGTCTATCGCTGCCGCAAAGGCGCTTCCTGCGCTTGAAGGTATCTTTGGTGGAATGAGCGTGCGAGTTCCTACTCCGGTTGTTTCACTTTCAGATTTTGTAGTAGTAACCAAGCGCGATGTTACCGTAGAAGAGGTTAATGAAGTCTTTAAAAAAGCTGCCCAGGAACCTTTTTATCAGGGTATATTAACGGCAACTGAAGAAGAACTGGTTTCATCTGATTACATTGGTAATAGCCACTCAGCAATTGTTGACCTTAAATTAACCAACGTTGTAGGGGGAAACCTCCTTAAAGTTGTGGCATGGTACGACAATGAATGGGGCTATTCTAACCGTCTTGTAGAACTAACTGTTGATCTAGGAAAAAACTTAAAAAAATAATTCAGAATGTCATCCTGAGCAAAGTCGAAGGATCTAGATTTTTCGACAAGCTCAAAATGACGGAGACTAAATCATGAAAGTATATATTGGTTCCGATCATCAAGGATTTCACCTTAAAGAAGCTGTCGAAGCATGGCTTAAAAAAGAAGGCATAGAAGTTGAGGATGTTGGCGATAGAAAGCTTGACCCTAACGATGATTATCCGCAATTCGCACAAAAAGCAGCGCATAAAGTACTTACTTCTGAAGATCGTGATCCTCGTGCAATTTTAATTTGCGGCGGTGGGCAAGGCATGGCAATGGCAGCAAACCGATTTAAAGGCATTAGAGCATCAGTAGTATGGGACGAATATGAAGCTGAAAAAACACGTATAGATAATGATAGTAACGTTTTAAGCCTTCCAGCCAGAGTGTTAGACGGCGATATAAATAATGTAAAAAATATTATTACTACGTGGCTTGAAACCAAGTTCTCTGCTGCACCACGGTACATCAGGCGCAACCAAGAGCTTGACGATATCTAGTGCTACAATAGTGCTATGGCAATAATTGTACCTACTATTACAGCAGAAGATCCCCACGTATACCGCACGCAAATTGAGCGTGTACAAAATTTCGCAAAGCGTATCCATATAGATTTAATGGACGGTGTATTTACACCAAATACCAGTGTTTCAACAGATCAAATATGGTGGCCTGAAGATGTTGTTGCTGACGTACATGTAATGTTTCAAAAACCTGATTCTCAACTTGAAGCGCTGATTAGCCTAAAACCCAATCTTGTTGTTATACATGCGGAAAGTGATTGCGACATTCGGCAATTTGCTCGCGCGCTTAATGAAGCAGGTATTTCTTGCGGTGTGGTGCTATTTCCAGAAACTAAACCAGAGGTTATTAAGCAGTACAGCACAGAGATTCAACATGTACTTATTTTCAGCGGAAACCTAGGGCATCAAGGCGGTAGCACTGCTAATTTAGATCTTCTTGAAAAAGTAGCACAAATAAAAGCGTTAAATTCAAAGCTAGAGATAGCATGGGATGGCGGCGTTAATGAATCAAATGTTTCTGAACTAGCACGTGCCGGAATTGATGTTATAAATGTGGGCGGATTTATTCAACACACACCAAATGCAGGGCTTGCATACGAAGCACTTTCTAAGCTATTACCATAAAGAATTTCAAAGATATATATTGTTTCTTAAACACATTCTGACTACAATAAATTCTTGCGCGTAAAAATTGCGCTTATGGTATACTTTAGACAAGAAAGAGGGTCAAAAACTAATGGTGAAGCAACGGACATACACCATCCCACAGCTTGAAAACATCGCTAATGATATTCGAAAAGATATCATTAAAGCTTTAGAACATGCTGGTAGTGGACATTCAGCTGGTCCACTTGGAATGGCCGACATTTTTACTGCACTTTATTTTGATATTTTGAAACACGATCCAAAAAATCCAAACTGGGACGGCCGAGA
>DLGX01000053.1 GCA_002482925.1 Candidatus Saccharibacteria bacterium UBA7683 | reverse complement strand
ACCGGTACTTGGCAAGAAGTTTCATCAGTACACGGCAGATACAAAGGTAAAATCTTTCACGGCGCATTACAGTTAATACCTAATGCCAAGGGCGATAAAGCCCAAGGAAAATGGATAGGTTATAACAACGATCAAAGTAAAATTAGTACTGGCGTATGGACGTTATCACAGGTATAGCGTAAATTTGTAAAAAACCTTACTGAGCCTGCTTTTTTAATAGCAGATAATGAAATAGCAGGAGGTAATTACTATGAATAAGTTTGGACCAAAAGCCAGTGAAAAGGTAGAAAAAGCAATACACGAAATGAAGCAGGGCAAGTTAAAATCTGGAAAAAGTGGCAAAAAAGTTACCAGTAAAAAGCAAGCCGTAGCAATTGGACTTTCTGAGGCGCGAAAACAGGGTGGAAAAGTACCAAAAAAGAAGTAAAACTATCGTTTAGTTAGTGCTTAAAATTAGGTAAATATGGTGTTTTAGCGCATACTAAGAGGTAATAAGTTTTTTAAGTACGAAATGAGTTCCCAGATGTCAAAAGGTCAAGACAAGAAGCGAGAGAAAAAGAAGCCTAAAAAAGACAAGTCAGCGACGTTATAATGGCTAAATCTTCAAAAACAAAGCCATTTAGTTTGGTGTCTGAAACCGAAGTACAAGGTTTGTTAACAGATATGGAAAAAGATTCTCAGTATAATACACAGGCTAGATACATTGCTGATACTGCTAAATATCCTACAAATGTAATTACATTTGCTGAACAACACCTAGAACACCTCCGGAAGTTTCCAGATGTTAACCCCTACCAGTACATTAGCAATCTTAAGCTAATGACAAAACTCTAGTTTCACTATTCGCAAAGTATTCTAAAGAATAATATTGACAATATTAGTATAAAGTGCTAATATTGTTATTATGTCAAATTACGAATACGATCTTACCCAAAGCTTTAGGGCCACCAGAGACCTCATACGTGAAGACCGCGATCAGTTCGAATCCTTAGGGGAATTTCAGGGCCGAGCTGCAAAGCTTGGTATCCCTAAGCTAAGAATGCATGCTGGAATGATTGGTGTCGATGTTGCACCCGCACACGAATTACTTCGGTTAAGTCGGCTTCATCCTGCGATTACAAAAGATGCTGTTGAAATTGCAGTAGGGGCATTGCAACGTTCGCATGAAGATGGTCTTGATCGACGTATGGAAGTAGATCTTAAGTCTGAAGTAGGTATATATGATGAAGGCGGTATAGATCTAGCACTAGGGATTCCACTCGGCAGGATGGGCACGGAATCTGTAAATATCGAACGTGAAGCATATTCACGGTGTATTTCTGCAATTGTCGGCAGAACAATAGAACTTCAAGAATACGAATTTGTTGAAGAACAAGACGATGACAATCCACTACCTGAGCCTTATCTGCTAATAGGACGCACGCGAATTGGTAAAGATGATGAACTGGACGCACTAGCTGAAGAGATCGAAGATCACTTTTGGCCAGAATATGTTCCAGGTGAGGCATATGTTGGCCCAAAGATTGATGAAACTGTAAGACTATATACTCCTGAACTGCATTACAGTAAAGTACTCACACTGCCTCAATAAAACGTTGTTATTGACATTTCAAAACAGTAGTGCTATAATGGCTGTATTGTTCTAAAAGAATCCAGGTTTGTTAGATGTTAATTCCTCGGTTTCCAACTAGAAACAATCACAGGTATTAACTAACAAATTAAAGGATTCTATTTTTATGCCTTACAACAACTCAAACTCCCGCCGTTCTTACGGTGGTAATAATCGTGGCGGTGGTGGAAACAATCGTTTCCGTTCTAACAACCGTTCTAGAAACATGGTAAAAGGCCGTGGTCAGTACATCGACCCAGCTAAATTTGTTCGTGTTGCGAAACACCTAGAAGTTGAACAGTATGTTCCAACCTATATGTTCGCCGACTTTAAAGTAAACGACCTGCTTAAGCAAAACATCGCTGCTAAAGGATATGTAGCACCTTCACCAATTCAAGATCAGACAATTCCACTTGGCCTAGAAGGCAAAGACGTTATTGGTATTGCAAATACTGGTACGGGTAAAACTGCTGCTTTTGCGCTTCCAGTAATTGACAAGCTTATGAACAGTCAGCACAGCAAAGCACTAATAATTGCACCAACCCGCGAACTTGCACAGCAAATTGAAGATGAACTTCGTTCAATTGCTAAAGGAAGTGGCCTTTCTGGCGTGCTTCTTATTGGTGGAACGCCAATGGGTCCACAACTTCGAGATCTTCGAAACAAACCACGCGTAGTTATTGGTACGCCTGGTCGTATTAAAGATCACCTTGAACGTGGTACCTTGCATCTTGGTAACTTCGATCAAGTAGTACTCGACGAAGTAGACCGAATGCTCGACATGGGATTTTTACCAGACGTACAGTTTATTCTTGATAGTCTTAAACCTGAACGTCAGTCATTCTTCTTTTCAGCAACAATGGAACCAGCCGTAAGTCGTTTAATTGAGAAATTTTCTCACGACGCCGTAACGGTTTCTGTTAAAACCAGCGATACGAGCGACAACGTTCATCAGAATGTTATTCACTACAGCTCACGAGAAGACAAAATTGAAAAACTTCACGACGCACTTATACAAGACGAAGTGAAGAAAGTAATCATTTTCGACGAAACTCAGCGTAATGTTGAAAAACTTGCAGTAGAGCTTGCTGGTCGTGGTTTTGCAACCGACGCAATTCATGGTGGTAAAAGCCAGGGTCAGCGTCAACGCGCGTTGAACCGCTTTAAAGCTAGTGATATTGATATTCTAGTTGCAACTGATGTAGCTGCTCGTGGTATTGACGTTAAAGATATTACTCACGTAATTAACTACGCGATTCCACAAACCTACGAAGACTACACTCACCGTGTTGGTCGTGCTGGTCGTGCCGGTGCAACCGGTCACGCACTTACGTTTGTAGTAAAGTAAGTTACGATTCATCTAAAAAAGACCTGCTTAAACGCAGGTCTTTTTGTTTCAACTGGCAACTTTATAATATCTGTAATATATCTGGGTTGACTTGGGCTATGTAAACCATTAGCGTGGTAGTAATGATTAGGCGTACCAAAAACACCATTAAAGACCATATTCGACGTAACCCAAAAGCGTTTTCTGTAGCTGCAAAAATCAAAGGGCCAATTAAACGGCTTGACGGTGATGATGTGCACGAAGCAAGAAATTATATTAAGCACTTCTGGGTAAATCTTGAAAGGTATCATCCGCATGATGAAGATACACTGCTTGGTTTACCGCATGCATATTTAGTGCCGGCGCACGACCCAACAAGTAGCTTTAACTTCGATGAACAGTACTATTGGGACAGTTATTTTATGGTTCAGGGAATGCTGGGTGATCCAGCTAGAAAAGAACTTGTGATGGGTATTTTAGAAAACCTTTTTGCAATGTTAAAGCGCTACAAAATGATTCCTAATGCTTCTAGAACGTACTTAATGGGTAGAAGTCAGCCACCGCTACTCACTAGCTTTATTTTTGATGTATATGATGCCTATGGGCTCGACAAGCGGTGGTTAGACCAGGCAATTAAGCATGCAAAAATAGAATATGAAACGGTTTGGATGGGTACGGTAAAGCCGTTTGCTCACCAGGTACACGAAGGTCTTTCAAGATATTACGACATTAATGTTCTGCATGATCTTGCAGAGGCTGAAAGCGGCTGGGATATGACAACTCGATTTAATCGCCGATGTCTTGAATTCTTGCCTGTAGATCTCAATGCATATTTATATAAGTATGAATCTGACTTTGCACGTGCTGCCCACATTCTTGGCCAATTAGACGAACAAGTTATGTGGGAACAACAAACAGAAATAAGAAAATCTACTATGAACAGACTGATGTGGAGCAATATAAAAGGATTGTACTTTGATTACAACTATAAAAAAGGTAAAAAAAGCTTGGTTCCTTCGCTTGCAAGCTATGTACCACTTTGGGCTGGCATGGTAAACAAAGAACAGGCCGCGTTACTTGTTAAAAACTTGCGAAGATTCGATGCACCTGGTGGTTTAGTTACTACCGACGAACCCCCGTTAAAATCTGCGTTGCCACAGCGTGTACCTGCGCAGTGGGCATACCCAAACGGCTGGGCGCCACTTCACTTTTTTGTTACCGAAGGTTTGAAACGGTATGACCACCCAGATCAAGCAAAACGAATTGCACTAAAGTGGCTTAAAACCAACAACAATTGGTTTAAAACGCATGGTGTCTTCTTAGAAAAATATAATGTAATTCAACCATCAAAAGAACCTATTGAAGGTGTGTATCCAAGCCAAACTGGATTTGGTTGGACTAATGCTATTTTTGAAAAGTTTTGCCAAGAGTATATAGATACCAAATAATATTTCTCTCCGTCATTCCCGCGCAGGCGGGAATCGAGTCCACAAGCAATCATCTTCCCGTTTTGTCATCCTGAGCGAAGCCGAAGGATCTAGCAAGTCTTCTCATCACTTTTCCCGCCAAAAGTAATACAAAACCGCACCCATAGCATCAAAGCCTCGACACACCTACGTTCCACTTTTGACGCGTCGCTACGATGCAATAGCATCCTTCACGTTTATACAACTGCTTGTTCAGGCAAGTAGCTCCTTGACTCGCCAAAAGTAAAACTCCAGTGTTCGGGGTGTGCTGAATGGGCGAGAGCTGATTCGCTGTGCTCAGATTGTTGTTGAGTCTGATATCATGAAGGTATGGATGATCAGGTACAATTTTTAACTTCTAGCTTGCTTACTCACGCGGGAATTATTCATGGCTGGTTTATGCGGTATGGCGGAGTTTCTGGAGGTTTGTTTGAATCTTTGAATGGTAAAAAAGGTAGTGGTGATACTGATGAAAATGTAGATGAAAATCGAAGGCGAGCTGTGGCTGCAATCACTCCAAAAGATTCGAGTAGTCAACTTATTCATATTGTTCACGAATTTAAAAACAATATTTTAAAAGCTAACGAGAGCGGTGAATACCATGGCTACGATGCCAGTATTACTGACAAAGCAGGCCTTGTACTTTCGCAGACTACAGCAGATTGCGGTACGGTAATTATCACTGATACTTTGGGTAGCACAGTAGCATTGGTGCATGGTAGTTGGCATACCCTTTCAGCTAAAATTATTTGCGACGTTGTTGCAGAATTAAAAACATACACTAATAACGAACTTGTTGCAGGCATTGGGCCTATGATCTGCAAAAATTGTTACGAATACGGTCCCGAGGCTAAAAAATTGTTCGATTCAAAGTATCTCACTCAATCTGGTAAAAACTATTTGGTTGATCTAAAACAGATGATCTTCGATCAACTAGAAGAATCTGGTATTACTAAAGTAGACGACATTAATGTTTGTACTCTCGAAGATCAACGATTCTTCAGCCACCGCAAAGATGGTGCCAAAAGCGGTAGATTCCTTACTTTGGCAGGTAAAGCCACGTAAGCCACCACGCGCCTTTTAACAGATGTGGTATAGTAAAGGTATGAGTAAATTTGTGCTAGTAACTGCTATGACAATGCCTTAGGGCATATATATTTTCAACTCACGTTACTACATATTAATTTTCTAAGGAACATATCATGAGCAAGACTTACTACGTTACTACATCTATACCGTATGCAAGCGGAAACCCCCATATCGGCAATACTATCGACTGGCTGTACGCAGATACCGCTGCACGGTATAAAAAACAACAAGGCTACGATGTTGCATACAGCGCCGGTTCAGATGAACACGGTTCTAAAATTTATGAAAAAGCTTTAGAAACTGGTGTTAAACCAGAAGAATTTATTGAAGGCGTCGTACCCGTCATTAAAGAAGTTCATAAACTAATCAACTCAGATTACACGCACTTTGCGCGGACAAACAGTAAAGAACATATTGCAATTGCCCAAAAGCTTTGGAAACAGCTTGGTGATGACATTTATAAATCTAAATACACAGGTTGGTACTGTGTTGGGTGTGAAGAATATAAAACTGAAACCGAAGTTAAAGAAAACAACGGTGTCTGCCCGCTTCACGACAAAAAATACGAAAAGCTCGAAGAAGAAAACTTCTTCTTTAAACTCAGTGCCTATTCAGACAAGCTTCTTGCGCTTATAGATTCTGGCGAGTTCGAAATTGTGCCAGAAAATCGCAAAACCGAAATTTTAAATGTTATTCGCGGCGGTTTAACCGATATTAGCGTGTCTCGACCTAAAAAGAAGCTTCCGTGGGGTATTCCAGTGCCTGGTGATACAACCCAAGTAATGTATGTGTGGTTTGAAGCGTTAATGAACTATATTACCGTTTTAGATTATCCAAATGGTGCAGATTTCAAAAAGTTTTGGCCTACCGACCTTCAAATAGTTGGTAAAGATAACCTTCGTTTTCACGCTGCAATCTACCCAGCAATGCTACTCAGTGCAAAGCTACCGGTTTTAAAGCGGTTGTTTGTGCACGGCCATTTAACATCTGGCGGTAAAAAAATGAGTAAAACCATTGGCAACATTGTTAACACCGAAGACATTGTAAAAAAGTACGGTTCCGACGCGTTCCGATACTTCTTTTTAAGACATGTTCCAAGTTACTCAGATGGCGATTTCACCTGGGAACGCTTCGATGCGGTGTACCACGGCGAGCTTGCTAATGAACTCGGTAATGCCGTACAGCGCGTAGCCAGTATGATTAATCGCTACCAACAAGGAGTAATTGGCGAATATCCAAACCCAGGACATGATACCGATCCGTATCATGTAGCCGTGCAAAATCAACAATTTGACAGAGCGCTTGAATGGGTCTGGGAACTTGTAAAAGGCCTAAATGTGTTTATTGAACAAGAAAAGCCATGGCAGCTTGCCAAAGAACAAGATGACAGCCACTTAAAAGAAGTGCTAGCAGCCTGCGTAGGTGATATTCTTCAGATAGCAGACCTTCTAGCGCCGTTCTTACCACAAACCAGTCAGACCATTCAGCAGATCTTCAAAGACGGGTATGTCCATAACTATTCAGGTGTTTTGTTTCCGAGAATTGAAGAATAAAAAAGAGCCACAGTATGTCGTGGCTCTTCAGAGATTCAACTCTATTTAACGTCCATTGCTAGACCAGTGCCAAGCTTCGCTAGGGAGATTGTACACGCCATATTTTGGTGCATTTGCACGCATCCAGTTCAGGCAAGCTGCGTTTCTACTAAGGGAAACACCGTTACACTGGAAATCTATTGCAAGGCCCCATTCGTGCATTGAAGTACCAGGACGGGCTGCACGAGGGTAACCATATCGATTAAACAGGTAAGTTTGATCTGCAAAACTACGATGGCTACCAGGTGAAAGTCGGCTACCTGAAACATTTTTTAAATCGTTTACAACGCCAGGGTCATTGTAGGCTTCAAGGTAAAAACGCGACTGAGCTGCTGCAAAGCGAAGGTTTATAATATTTTGTGACCATGCTTTATTAACGTAAATGTTGCTTTCAGGAACATTTACTACTATACCGTTTTGTGTAGTACAAGCAGTTCCTGCTTTAATTATTGGCTTAACAGATCCACCTTTAGAGAATGTCTTACAAGCTGTTTCTGCGGGGAATAACCATGGCTTGTCACCAGCCTTTACAATAAAGGCAAAAATTTGTGCTCGGCTCATACCTTGAAGATGGTGAGATCCCCATGTCTTTACTTCTTTTGCACTGGCTGAGCGTCCAAGACAAGAAACATATGTTCGTTGAATAAATGCATCAAAATTTACAAGGTTTTCGTACTTCTGACCTTCTTTAGAATTGTAAAAGTTAGTTGCTAACTTGCCCGCATTATAATTAGACTTTTGATAGTAATTAACCCAAAAAGCGGTGCTCTTGCCGTTCTTTTCAGGCGCTCTATTTAAGAAGCCTTTGTATGCACATACAACCACGGCTTTAGGATTTTTTACATCATCCATTGCTCTAGCGTTTGTGTTAAGCGGGTTAAAGTTTGAACCTACAATACTAGTTGTAGTGAGTAATGTAATTGCAATACCAGCAAACAGCTTAGGGGCGTGAGCTTTAACTACACGTGCATTACGCTTAAAAGAGTGAAATTTCCCAAAAAATTCTTGTACCATACTTTCATATTATCACAGATTAGCTTTTTTGTCAATAGTATGAAATGAAAGAATATAGCTTTTAGTGATCACTTTCCAGTAGTAGACCAGTGCCATGGTTCAAGTTCATGTTCAAGTAATGCATAGCGAAGGTGATTAGTCTTAATCCACCTGTAACAGGGTGAAGATTCAAATAAACTATAGCCCGCACAGGCTAAATCAACAGCCAACCCTTCATTATGAAGGCTTTTGCCCGCAGGTTCGGTTGGCGGATGACAGTCTTTAATTGGCTTAATGTTCATATTGTATTCACCAGTACCACAGGCGTAGGCACGCAAACTTGCTTGTTCACCACAAGTTCTATAGCCAGAGGTAAACGTAATATATACACCTTCAGCCCTGCTGTCGGCAACCATTTTTTCAAGAAATGGTTTTAGTTTAGCGTGGGTCTTCACTGTGTTATAAGAAACAAGCGTCTGTTGTTCCCAGGCACTATCATGGCAAACAATTGCAGATTGGTTTGGTAGCGGCGGAAGGCTCGAAATATACTGTATTCCAGTATGTACACCTGTCGCTAACACCTGCGCCGTCATTACTAAGCCCACTATCCAACTGATCATATGCTTAATTGTAGCGTAAGCACAATAATAAAACGACCTTGTATTAGGTGAGTTGTATACCAAAATGCTTGTGTTATAATCACAACATAACAATTAAAACAAAAAAGGTTTTCATACTATGAACCCAGATGACAAGATCGATCTATCATCAGTTAATAAAACAAAAAAACAGTTTAAGTTTCCTAAACTTAAAAATCCATTCAAAAAAGGAGCTGGTCCTGGCCGAGACGCAGAAGGTAAATTTATTTCGGGCTCTGGTGGTTTACTTAAAAGTAGTAATTTTAACTGGAAACGAGCTATCCCACTTATGGCTGTAGTCGCACTTGTCGGTGGCTTTTTGGTATACAAGAGTTTTGCAGGGACATATTCTGCATGCGCGCGAAAAGAACAAGCCTCCTCTTATGAAGCAGAATGTGTGTATAGCTCAGATGAAGCTGTAGTTATACGTACATACTACGCAACATTAAATAGGGCTCCAGACAAAAACGGATTAAAGTACTGGGTGGGTAAGTTAGCCGATAAGAAGGTTAGCGCTACTGAGATAGCTCGCCAATTCTTAGGAAGTAGTGAGTACAAAAGAAAAAACGGTGCTCCTACAAATGCAAATTTTGTAAAGAATATGTATCTTAGTGCATTTGAAAGAGAAGCAGACACAGCTGGTTTGAATTATTGGACCAGTCAACTTGATTCAAAAGCAAAGACACGTGCGGACATGGTTGCGCAGCTTGTCGCAAGTCCTGAGATGAAGCGAATATTTTCTATAAGAGTTGGACAAGCGCTTAACATTTCTCCGTTATCGCTTACTTCTGCCATACCAAAACAATATGATGCTAACGATGTTGAATGCTACGGTACAAAAAAAGTAGTTGCTGGAAAAACCTGGTGTGAACAAAAATTAAATGAAGCAAATCTTACCCATACCGATATTGCGCTTACTGTTGGTTTTAAACCCACGAAGCCGTTGCTAGGAACTGCTAGGTATATCGTATGTATGAATAAGAAAAATACCAACGTGAAGCTTGAGCAGGACTCCTTTTCTAGCGGAAGCGCGTATACAGCAGGCGTTGCTAGCAACATAAATAGCGAGCTTACGTTCAACACACGTATACTCAGAAGTTATTCTTCAAATGATGGTGGTACTAAAGAGTATTACAGTTGCAACTGGATTGACAGTGCACTTGACCTTACTAAATCAACTGGCGTGACATTCTACACACATTCAAAAAATCAACCATCTAATGCAACATATGCCTACGATCTAAGCTCACTCTATATCGGGAAGGTTCAAGTTTCGAGTACAGTATCGGCTGCACAGCAAAAAACATTATCCCCAATAACTTCACCGAACAGTAATTCTGCTTGCAGTTGCTATGTAGGTGGTCAGCGGAGGCCGGTTAAGATAACATGGCAGACTGTTTTACTTTCACCTAATGATGGCAAAGTATGGAAACAGGACACTAGTTATGTCAATACGAATGGCATTGAATTTGATCTTGACTATCTGCCTCGAAAGCCAACAGATACCACTAAAGTTAGATTGCGCGCTTACGATAGAAAGACCAATAAAGATGTTCCCTTTACGGTCAAAATTAATGATAATGCAAAGATGATCGCGCTACCTTTGACCAATAACACCATAACGATCGCCAATACAACATACCTATATTCAGTATGGATACAGTTCGCACCAGATGCTCTTAAAGGTAAAGATGTCAGAGTAGAGATGCAGAATGTTGGCGGAGCACCGATCAGTGTTAAAGAGTCTGGCTTCACTAGTCTGTAGGCATTAACGAAATTAAAGTAAATACTTAGTTTCATATGCGAATTAAGCTGTAAGCGTATCGACCCTTCCCAGCTTCAGGTATACTTAACGTAAGTTATGCAGTTTATCGACACACATTGCCATTTACACGACCCAGCATTTTTTAAACCTGAAGATGCTGAAATAGCACTGAAAGATTCAGCGAAGGCAGGCGTAACAAAACTGCTGCTCGTAGCAACAAGTTTAGAAGATAGTAAACGAGCAGTTGCATTTGCTAATGCGCACCCGGAGCATTGCTTTGCCAGTATTGGTATCCATCCGCACGAAGCCGCTAAAATGACCGAGCCTGAAATTACACAGGCACTTGCTGAATTGGCGGCACTAGTTAAAGAACCAAAAGTGGTTGCAGTGGGCGAATGTGGCTTCGACTTCTTTTATAACAACAAAACAGAGTGTTTGGCCAAGCAAACGCAACTATTAAAAGGGCAGTTAGCAATTGCCCAGGCTAATAACTTGCCAGTGAGCTTTCATGTTAGAGAAGCCTTTGAAGAATTCTGGAACGTGTTTGAAGAATACAAAAGTATTCGAGGTGTGCTTCATAGTTTTACTGATACCGAAGAACATTTAAAGCAGGCGTTAGGCCATAAACTCAAAATTGGCATAAATGGAATTGCAACTTTTACAACAAAAAAGTGGCAGACTGATCTGTTCAAAAGCATTGGAATACACGACTTTGTGCTAGAAACTGATTCTCCCTTCTTGACTCCGTCGCCAAAGCGTGGTACAATCAACACGCCTGAAAATGTGATATATATCACAGAGTATATGGCGGAGTTAAGAGGTGAGACTAAAGAATTAATTGCAAAAGCTACAACAGCTAATGCAGTGGAGCTCTTCGGTCTTACGTAAAAGGGAGAGATATGAATTTACGTGTGTTCGGTACTGAAGGTTCTGAAACTCGATCTGATGTTGAAGATCTAGCCTTGGCAGCATCTGCAGAGGCGCTTACTTTAGATAACGCACCAGAAGCCTCGGCCGAAATGGTTGTTAATACTGCCGACCCACGAACCACCCCTGTTGAAATTGAACGTCCTTCTCAAAACTTCGCTGATGTAACAGATCTTTTTATTCCAGAACAAACGGTGTCAGTAGCTGAAGTGTGTGCTGAGGTTACCGCTGAAACAGACAAGCTATTAGCACTTCGAGAATTAGCTGTTGGGTTCGCCCCTCAAGATCTAGCAACCGTAGCGCAGTTACGGCCTCGGCCCGGCGCGGTAAGCGAAAACGGAGTCTATAATGTCGCGGCTTAATAAAATCCTTAGTTTTATTATTGGCAAGCCAGTTGGCAGTACTCAACAAATGCCTGCACATCAACTCAGTGCGCATAAACGTGCCGTCAGACGCAATGATTTAATTCATCATGAAGCACGAATCGGCTCATCAGTATTGGGTGAAGTTCCAGCCGGCCACCAGAGAGAATTCTTCTGTCTAGATAGAAGTACCTGGATTTGGTCGGAACAGTGGTTCGACACCAAGACTCAAACCAACCAGCACATGAATGTACGATACGAAATTCAGCCAAACGGAATTTTGAAGATTGTAGATGATATACCACGCGGATATATAACTGGTAAAGAACTTAAGAATCTTGTTTCAGCTATCAAAATTTACACAAATCGGGTTGCACTAGAAATGTACGGTCAAGCCCCAGCAACACTGTAAGTTGCTATAATTGTACGTACTATGGCTATAAAAAAAATATATCTTGATTATGCCGCCGCTACTCCAGTAGATCCAGCTGCTCTTGAAGCTGCCCAAATTTATTTTACCCAGATGTTCTATAACCCTTCAGCAGTGTACGAGGCTGCACGGGATGTAAGAAAGGCACTTGAAGAAGCCCGCGGACAGATTGCGAACGTACTTGGCGCCAAAGACCAAGAAATTTTATTCACCGCAGGTGGTACTGAAGCCAATAATATTGCTATTCACGGCATTCTTGGACGGTTTCCAAAAGGAAATATTGTAGTTTCAAGTATCGAACATGAATCTGTGCTTGAGCCTGCAAACGGTTACGATGTAAGAAAAGCTAAGGTGAATCATCATGGCCTCGTTGATTTAGAAGATCTTGCGAAAAACATAGACCAAAACACAGTACTTGTAAGCATAATGTACGCCAATAATGAAGTCGGCACAGTGCAACCTATAAAAGAAGTTGCTGCTTTGATTCAAGCTATTAGAGTTGAACGTAAGAAAAGTGGTAATACGCTTCCAATTTACCTTCATACCGATGCGTGCCAGGCTGCTAATTACCTAGACCTTCAAGTTACGCGCCTTGGAGTAGACCTCATGACCCTTAATGGGGGCAAGATTTATGCTATGAAGCAAAGCGGTTGCTTATATGTACGAGCTGGCGTGAATATTGATAATTTTATTCTAGGTGGAGGCCAAGAAAACGGCATCAGAAGCGGTACAGAAAATGTCCCAGCTCAAATAGCTTTTGCGACAATGTTGCAAAATGCTCAAGCTAACCGAAAAGAAGAAGTAGTTCGGCTTCAAACGCTTCAGAATAACTTATTCGCGACTTTATCGCAAAATATCACAGGCCTAGAACTCAATGGCGACAAAAAGAAGCGCCTTCCTAATAATCTTAATATTCTTATTCCAGGCGCTGAGGGCGAACGACTCCTTATGGAGCTTGATGAAGCTGGCATTATGGTTGCAACTGGCAGTGCGTGTACGGCAAGTAATGATGAACCGAGTCATGTTCTTAAAGCTATGGGATTAAGCGATAAGGACGCCAGTGCTAGCATTAGAATTACGCTAGGTAAGCTCACAACAGAAGATGATATTAAAGAAGCCAGCTTTACCATACTCAAGGTGATACAAGCTCATACTAAACTGATATAATAATAGTAATGAAAAAGTTTTTGGCATTTTTGGTAGTAATTATTGTGCTCGTCGGAGGGTACGCAGTTTTAATAAGTTTGTATCTACCAACAAGTGATACCCTGCAAAAAGCAGATGCAATTATAGTGGTTAGCGGCGGCGATACAAAAGGTCGTACTATGCACGGCATTGATTTGTTTGAACAGAATTGGGCCCCGAAACTAATATTTTCTGGTGCTGCGGCAGATCCAAATAGCGCAAGTAATGCAAAAGTAATGATGGCAACGGCTGCTTCGCGAGGGGTACCGACTGAAGATATTCTGTTAGATGAGTTTTCGCGCGATACAAAAGAAAACGCTTCAAGCACCAAATCTATTGCAGGCTCATACAAAACAATTATTTTAGTAACTAGCGACTATCATCAGCGACGTGTTTCGAGTGAATTCAAAAAAGAATACGGCGGTTCCACGCGTTTCATTAATTCGCCTGCTAAAGATAAGCACTGGGGTAGAAAAACCTGGTTTTTAACACCGTATGGGTGGTGGATTTCAGTAACCGAACCAGTTAAACTTCTGTTTTCTAAGGTAAGTTAACTATGCAAAAAGTATATGTTGGCATGAGCGGTGGTGTTGATAGTTCTGTTACCGCAGCGCTTTTAAAAGAACAAGGCTATGATGTAACGGGTGTGTTTATGAAGAACTGGGCGCAAGATTTACCTGGCTTTAAATGTCCCTGGCGCGAAGATATGGCAGATGCCAAGCGCGTGGCAGTGCAACTAGGCATTCCCTTTAAAATGTACGATTTTCAAGATCAGTACAAACAAAAAGTTGTAGACTACATGATTGCTGAATACGAAGCCGGCCGTACGCCTAATCCTGATATAATGTGCAACCAAGAAGTAAAGTTTAAACTTTTCTTAGAAACTGCCTTAGAAGATGGTGCTGATATGATTGCAACAGGTCATTACTCTCGTATTCGTCATACCCGGCTCGATCGGGAATCCAGTAAAGACATTGATCCTCGGATCAAGTCTGATGACGACAGCTTAGAGCTATTACAAGCTGTTGATGGCAATAAAGACCAAACTTATTTTCTGTACAGAGTTACGAAAGAGGCGCTTTCTAAAACACTGTTCCCACTTGGCGAAATGACTAAACCAGAGGTCCGTATTAAAGCTCAAGAGCTCGGGCTTATTACCGCAAAGAAGAAAGATTCCGTAGGAATTTGTTTTGTGGGTGAAATTGGTATTAAAGAATTTCTGCAGAATTTTGTAACCACTAAGCCCGGAAACATCATTGAAAAATCTACCGGTAAAACTGTTGGCACCCACGACGGAGCGCTCTACTACACCATTGGCCAACGCCACGGCTTGAATGTCGGCGGAGGACTACCCTATTACGTAATTGGAAAAGATATGGCTAAGAACGAAGTGTACGTAAGTACTGATCTTAACGACCCTGATTTATGGCACAGTAGCCTCGTTATGACGAATGTTCACTGGATCAATAGTGTTCCAGACGGTCTGGATGACCTAACGGTACGCGTTCGTCATCGCGGCCCTTTAATTTCTGTCAAAGAGTTGACTCTGCTTGAAGATGGTAATTATCAATTGGAACTAAAAGATGAAATACGGGCACTGGCACCTGGTCAGTCTGCGGTTTTATATCAAAATCAAGTTTGTTTGGGTGGTGGAATAATAGTCTAGCCCGCCTGTGTCATTCTGAGCGCAGTCGAAGGATCTAGTGTTATTTCTTTTTTCTCATCACTTTTGCCGCCAAAAGTAATACAAAACCGCACCCATAGCATCAAAGCCTCGACACACCTACGTTCCACTTTTGACGCGTCGCTACGATGCAATAGCATCCTTCACGTTTATACAACTGCTTGTTCAGGCAAGTAGCTCCTTGACTCGCCAAAAGTAAAACTCCAGTGTTCGGGTTTGGCTGAATGGGTGAGAGCTGATTCGCTGTGCTCAGATTTATTTATTTGATTGTTTGTTACAATGGGGGGCACATGCTTAAACGGTTTG
>DLGX01000079.1:985-6602 GCA_002482925.1 Candidatus Saccharibacteria bacterium UBA7683 | reverse complement strand
GCTCTTCGTTCTTGCTGTGCAATATTTTCTTCTTTTGCACTACGCTGACGAATTGCAGCATCTAATGAAAGTCGAGCTTGCGCAGATTCTTTAACAGCTTTTGTTTGTTCGCCTATACCAAGGTTGAAATCACGTTTCATTCCTTCAGGAAGTTTGCCAGCTTCAGTAGTACTTACAACACTACGTAGTTCTTCAGCAGATTGTGGGTCTAGTAGCCAGTTTTCTTCAGAACTAAGTTCAGCTAACTTATTAGCAGCATCTACTTTTACAAATTTGCTGTCTGGCCCTTTTACGGCGCCTTTTTCAGTAAAAGTTAATCCTTCTACAATTTCTCGTGCCTGGTCGATATCTTCTAATGCAGGTATGCCTTCTGTAAGAAATTGAAGTTGTTCTTGTACTACTGCTGATGATGAAACCTTAGGTTCTTGTACTGCTATTTGTTCTGCTGACATTGCGTTTCCTTATATAGTGTAAGTATCTTTTTAGGAACTTATGTTTATTTTTTGTTTATTACCATGTTCTATTATTAGCACAAGTTGTATTATTTGTCAATAATATATTACCTAATATTGTATTTTATTGTTCTTATGGTAATAAATGTATACATACTATATATACGGTGTTCATAGTGCTTGTGTTTATCCTAGCAATATGTCATTAGGCTTGACTTTTATAGTTTAATGTGATAAATTGACTGGGTAATAGAGGTCTTAATGTTCAACAGGGAGGTTGCACATGAGTTTTAGAGGAACTTTGCGTTCTATACGCAAAAAAATTAGTAAAAAAACAGCTATTGTTGCTGCCGTAGTAGTACTTGGTATTGCTGGCGGTGCAGTTGCTGGCATAAAAACAGTTACCGCTGAACGCGCTGACTGTGATGGTAATGCAGTTATGTATTGTGGTGCCTATGATCTTGGTACCCTAAAAAGTAAGTACGCTTCAAGCGCAAGTACTCGTGCAATTTATGCAGCGAGTCCTTTTAGAATCAGTAGCGACGCCTTTTATGGTGCTGCAAATTCTAATGGGTTTGTAAATGGTTATGTAAACCGTAATAACACAATTACTGTTAACGGTCGCGTAGTTGCAACAAATGCAGTTACAGCTGGTCGCCAGTATATTCCTGGTAGTTCTAAGATGAACATTCCTGGCGTGACCGCGTACACACGTCCACCAAGTGTTTCATTTAAACAAGCCTCACTTCAGGCTTACATAAAACTTGATGCACAAGGTAAGTTCCAGTTCGCTATTATTAAAGCTTGTGGTAACCCCGCAACTGGCACCCCTACCACTCCTCCTGCAAAACCAAGCTTTAAGATTGAAAAGAAAGTTCGTATTGCTGGTTCAAATTCTGAATGGAAAGAAGACGTAGCCGTTGCTCCAAGTCAGAAAGTTGAATACGTAGTTGGTGTGACTAACACTGGTAATGTAACGCTTACTAACATGCGAGTTCGAGACACGCTTCCTGCAGGCGTAAGCTATGTAAACAATAGTACTCAAATGATTACTTCTTACTCAGGTAAACGAGCACTTCCGAACGGTATTGTAAGCGGTGGTATTAATATTGGTAACATGCCTGCTGGCGGAACTGCGTTCATATTCTTTGAAGCAACTGCTCCAGCTGCTACCAACACTTCTATTAAGGTTTGTGACACTGGTCGCACAACGCTTCTAAACCGAGCATTTGCAAAACCTGTTGAGCTTCCTGAACAGAACAACACTGCAAACATTAACCTTTGCCGTCCTACTAAGCCTAACTTTACGATTGAAAAGAAAGTAAAGATTGCAAACACTGATGATCTGTTCGCAGAAAACGTAGTTGCTGATCCTGGTACTGAACTTACCTTCGTAATTGGTGTACAGAACACTGGTAACACTAACCTTAAGAACATTCTTGTAAAAGATGTGCTTCCTGCTGGATTCACCTATGTTCCTGGTAAAGCTACGATTATAACTTCAGATGGTACCCCTACCACTAAGATTTCTGACAACCTAGTAACAACTGGCTACACGATTCCTAGCCTAAAAACTGGCGCAGTTGCATTCATATTCTTTAACGCAAAACTTCCTGAAGCTTCTAACCCAATCGTTCCTGATTGTGAAATTGGCAAAGTGAAGCTTCGCAACGTTGCGAATGCTAAACCTGAAGGTCTAACTGTAAAAGAAGACGACGCCTCAGCTGAAACCTGTAAAGAAATTGAAAAGACTCCTAACTTCGAAATCCAAAAAGATGTTCGTAAAAAGGGTGAAACTGTTTGGAAGCAAGATGTTACCGTTGAATACGGCGACACTGTAGAATACCGAATTCTTGTAAAGAACACTGGGGAAACCGACCTTACTAACGTACTTGTAAAAGATGCTCGTCCTACTGGTGTTGATTACGTAGCTGGTACGCTAAAAGTAAACGGCGCCACGAGTAACGCAGACCTCTTTGGTGCAGGCGTAACAATTCCTGAAATCAAACTAGGTGCAACAGCTGAAGTAACCTTCGATGCTAAGCTTCAAGGTCAGCCAGTTCCTTGTGTAACTAAGAAGTTCAAGAACATCGCAAGCGCAAAGCCTGTTGGTCTTGAAGAAAAGAAAGACGACGCTAACGTTGACGCTAATTGTAAGCAAACCAACCCTAAGGTTGATATTGAAAAGAAAGTTAGCAAGCAAGTTATTCCAGTAAGCGGTGAATTCGTATACACCCTTGAAGTAACAAACACTGGTGACGTAGCGCTTAACAACGTTAAAGTTACCGACCCAGCTCCTGAAGGCGTGAACTTCCTTGAAAGTACTCGCCCTGAAGGCACTACTACAACTGTTGGCTTAACTAACTTTGAAGCTACAATTGCGAAGCTAAATGTTGGTCAGAAAGTTACCTTCCAGATTAAATCTAAGGTAGTTAAAGAAGTCGTTGGTAAAATCGTAAACACAGCATGTGTTGATGCTCCAGAAATTCCTGGTGATAAAGACGACTGTGATTCAATCGAAATTGAAACTCCATCAGCTACTTGTACTGCACTAGCAGCTCTTAGCCTCGGTGAATTCAGATACCGATTCACACCACAGATTTCTAAGACTCCAACCGTAACGGTAACAAGCGTAAACTACAACTTCGGTGATGGCTCAGCAGCAGTTACAAAAACTGATGCAAGCCCAGTTGAACACCAGTTCACACAAACCGAAGAAGAAGCTACCTATACTGTTACCGCAGCTGTTACCTTCAACCTAGAGGGTGTAAGCAAAACTGTAAACTGTGTAGCACAAGTTACTGTTTCGCCACTTGTTGACGAACCGTGCCCATACAACCCGAATCTTCCTAAAGATGACCCGAATTGTGTAGAGCCTTGCCCTTACAACCCGGAACTTCCTAAGAATGATCCAAACTGTGTGGTTGACGTATGTCCTGAAACTCCAGGCATGCAGACCAATCCTAAAGATTGTGAAACTCCTGAAGTACCTGTAGCTGTTATCCCTGAAACAGGTATGGGAGGTGCAGCAGCAAGTTTCGTAGGTATCAGCACAGTAGCATATGCAGCAGCTGCATTCATGCAACGACGCAAGAGCCTTAAGTAAGTAGTAGACTGACCGCTCTTACGTAAAGGAACACCCGCTAGAAATGGCGGGTGTTTTTTTATACCTACAATCACTCCTCCGTCATTCCCGTGCAGGCGGGAATCCAGTCCTAAAACTCATCAGATAAGTCGCTCCAGTTAGAATTGAGCTCTTCGATAACTCTAAGCTTCCAAAGTCTATTCCACTTCTTCATTTGTTTTTCTCTAATGATAGCGGATTCTATAGTGTCGTAAGTTTCGTACCAGACAAGTTTTGTGATGCTTTTGTCATAGTTAATTATTAGTGTACTGGATTCCCGCCTGCGCGGGAATGACAGAGAAAAGAAGCTACATTTTTTCTGGTGCGTGGATGCCAAGTAAATCAAGACCCTGTTTGAGTGTTTGAGCATACTTGGATACTAGTTGTACTCGAACTGCTTCGCGTGGGTCATCAATTACTCTGCTCTTTTCATAAAAGCGGTTGAAGGTTTGAGCAAGCTCATACAAGTATGTGCAGATATGGTGCGGCATAAGCTCAAAAGTAGCGCGCTGTACAACTTCGTTATATTCGCTCACCTTCCTCAGTAAACTTCTTTCAGCCGCATCAAGGTTACTTAGTTCACCTCGCACCGCTGTAGATTTTTCTAGAATTGAACATGCTCTGGCATGAGCATACTGCAAGTAAGGGCCACTGTTGCCTTCAAGCGCTATTGATTCTTTAGGATCATAGGCGATATCTGAACCTACGCGATTTTTAGCAAAGGCATATTTTACTGCCGCCAGAACGGTCTCTTCATTAGGGTTAGTACCGGTATCGCGGCCTGCCTGGCGAGCTGCCTCAAGTATTTCAAGTGCGGTGACAATGTTGCCTTTTCTTGAACTCATTTTTATTCCACCCATAAGCTTCACCATGCCGTGGGTTAAATGTTTTGTTCGGTTTGCTGGTTCGGGTGCAAATTGTTCGATTGCTTTAATGACTACCTGCATATACTGTTCTTGTTCGTGGGCGGTTATGATGATTGATTCATCAAACTGGTAGTCATTCCATTTGGTCAGACTTAAGCCCACATCTTTAGCTTCGTAAGTAGGAATACCTTCTGAGTTAATGAAAACACGCGTATGAAGTCCTCGTGATTCGCCATCGAATATTACCGCATCGCCGCTTTTTTCAAATACCCCGTTTTCAAGCTGTTCTTCCACCGTTTTAATACCAAGAGGCGTAACTTCGCTTTCTGGTATAAAACGATCGAACGGCTTAACCTGAAGCTGATCATAGAGCGTTTGAAAGTATTCGTAGCTCCACGTTCGTACAGTCCAGTAGATTTGTGCTAAAGGCGACTCGCGATCGTCTTCTGCGTGAATTTCGTATATTTGGCGGTTTCGAATGATAATTTCTGCTTTCGCAACTTCGTCATCTTCATACGCATTGTTACCTTCTACATATCTGTTGCCGAGCCAGGTTGGTCGTTCAGATTCCGGGATTTCAGTGAGTTTTTCTGGAAATTCGCCGCCAAGGTGCGCAATTATAGCCCAGATGCTTTTACCTACATGCAGGCCTACATCTCCACCATAATTAAGTCTAATGGTTTCTGCACCCGCGTTTTCGACCAAACGTGAAATCGTATCGCCTACTAGAGTAGTGTACAGGTGTCCTGCATGGAGCGGTTTAAGGGGGTTTGGATCTGAATATTCAACTAAGACCCGTTTACCGTCCAAAGATTTTTCACCTGCTTGTTCAACAAGTAAAACGAGCGCGTTTTCTGTAAGCGTAATGTTGATGAATCCTGGCCCTGCTACTTCAGTTTTTTGTACAAGATCGCTCTGTAATGCTTCCACAATTTTTGTGGCAATATCCCGAGGATTTTGACCAAGTTTTTTACTCAGACGAAGTGCTACATTAGTCGCATAGTCGCCAAACTGTTCTTCGCTGCGAGTTAATTCTATTTCAACTTGCTCACTGAACAAATCTTGTACAACTTTTTGTATTGCCTGGATAATTTCTTGCATATCAGATGTAATTATAGCGTAGAACAAAGAAAAAAGCTCAGACTTTCATCTGAGCTACTTTCTGGCGGAGGAGG
>DLGX01000079.1:711-972 GCA_002482925.1 Candidatus Saccharibacteria bacterium UBA7683 | reverse complement strand
CCCTTTTCTTTGCAAAAGAAAAAGACCAGGTAAACCTGATCTTCATCTCCTGGCGGAGGAGGAGGGATTCGAACCCTCGCACCGGATTTCTCCAATCTAACGATTTAGCAAACCGTCCCCTTAAGCCACTTGGGTACCCCTCCGCATCACGCTGTTATATTTCAGCGAGCAACAGCATTGATTATACCGCACTCCTCCCCTGTTGTCAGCCCTAAAAAGAATTACCGAAAGATAATTAAACCAACGATAATGGCAGCTTCA
>DLGX01000079.1:0-548 GCA_002482925.1 Candidatus Saccharibacteria bacterium UBA7683 | reverse complement strand
ATTCCTGATAGAAATGTTAGCCTGTCGAGAAGCTTCTTTTTTTGTATATTTTTATGTACTATTTTCATTGCTTAATCATACCAGATGATACACTAACTGCATGATCTCGCTACTCGTTTCTTCAAAAACCATGGAATCACACAAATGTCCGCATGATATTCCAACTAGCAGTCCTTTGTTTCTTTCTGAAGCAGAGAAGCTTGATCAAATTCTAAAGCAATATTCCCCGCTTCAACTAAAACGTTTAATGCACATTTCTCCAAAGCTTGCGGAAGCAACGAAAGAACGCATTAAAGTTTGGGGAAGCGTAGAAAAAACACCCGCCTGGTATACCTTTGTTGGCGATGTTTACACTGGTCTTAAAATTCGCGAATTTACTAAAGAAGATCTTGAATTTGCTCAGATACATTTAGGTACGCTTTCAGGACTTTACGGGATACTTAAACCACTCGACCTAATTCACCCCTACCGTCTTGAGCTTGGCTATAAACTAAAAGGGAAGGGCTTCAAAAATCTGTACGAATTCTGGGACGATTCAATCGCAAAAA
>DLGX01000013.1:6074-7810 GCA_002482925.1 Candidatus Saccharibacteria bacterium UBA7683 | reverse complement strand
TTTATCTAAATATGGTGGGCGAGGAGGGACTTGAACCCTCAATCCCGGAGGAACACGATTTTGAGTCGTGCGCGTATACCAATTCCGCCACTCGCCCTTATTGCCGTAACCCTACGTAAACTATCTGTAAATCTTTGGTTTACGGCGTAATAAATTGTACACTAATATGTGAAGATAAGCACGAACGCGACCACAATGAGCGATTTACCTACAAACGACAATTCTAACAGGCAACCGGTTCCCACCAGAGGACCAGCAACGCGACCACCAATACAGTGGCCTGTTAGAAATGAAGTCAGCGAACAAGAACGCGAGCGAGCTGCTCATATTGCGCGTCAAAGGGTTGATCGAATGTATTCAAATTCCGGCGAACCTAATCAAGAAACCCCTGCACACATTCCTAGACACGTAGAACCACGTTCACAAACAGATCATCATACAATGCGTAACCAAAGTTACGATTGGCAACAATACCACACAGCGTGGCAACAATATTATCACCAATATTTTTATCGTTACTACGCAGGGTGGTGGCAACAGCAAAAAAAACAGATTGAATCTGAAGCTCAGCAAGCCGTACAGCCAATTGAAGCACGTGAAGAACTTTCAGACCGTCAAAAAGTTGCAAATGAACTTCGTGAAAAAGTACGCACTACTGTGGAAAAGCAATCAAAAAAAGTAAAATCTAGTAGTCATTTTAAGCCGATTCTAGCTTCAGTATTTGTCGGGTCAATGTTTTTACTCATTAACTATAATCAGGTACTTGTAGGCGCTGTAAAGCAGTACATAGCGCCTGGAAGCGTGGTCACTACGCCGGTAATTGTTGAACCAGGTGCTTCAAACGCTGTTAGTGCAGAACCGAAAATTATTATTCCTAAAATTGGCGTGGAAGCGCCAGTTGTCTACGATGTCACTGGGGTAGATGAACCGAGTTATCAAAAAGGGCTAGAGCGTGGCGTGGTACGACTAGGCACTACTGCTAATCCAGGTACCAAAGGAAATGTAGTTATTGGAGGCCATTCAAGTAACAATGTATTTAACGCAGGTGCGTTCAAGTATGTGTTTGTAAACTTGAAGCGTCTTGATGTTGGCGATATATTTTATCTTAACTACAACGGCCAGCGGTATACCTATAAAATCACTGTGGCGAAAAAAATTATTACACCAACAGAAACCTCTGTGTTAGCACAAACCGAAAAACCTACCGTTACGCTATTTACCTGTGATCCTCCTGGGACTAACGTAAACCGGCTTATCGTACAGGCTGAACAGATTGATCCAAGTCCAGAAGCAGCTGCAGTAAATAATAATCAGCAAACCAATGTTAACAAAAACAATCCGCTACCAAGCGTAGCTCCCAGTTTGTGGGACAGAATATTTAATTAGTTAGTGGTTGCAATAAGCGGTACTGATTGAATTGTTGCCGAGCCATCTTGAATGTTAATTCTATATGCAGTCTCGTAATTACTCGCAAAATAAAGCTTAGAACTACCCGCTAATGAAACGAGTTGCTGCTGATTAGTACCGTCGTAATCCATAAGCATTGCCATGCCATCTTCTCGCTTAACTTGAAGATGATGCGCGTCGATCCAGCTGAAGAATGTATCTTTTTCGGGTTTGAATGAAGGCGTAACTCTGTAAAGCTTCAAATCGTCAATGTCATAAGAAACAAAGTCGGTACCATTTTGTGCAAGCAAGAACTGTGCTGAATCACTAAAATCTAGTTTAAGGGTGCC
>DLGX01000013.1:2885-6054 GCA_002482925.1 Candidatus Saccharibacteria bacterium UBA7683 | reverse complement strand
GTTCCGCCCTTAGGTGCAATGGCAAAGTATTCGTGACTGTCAAATTCAGCCAGCTTTAATAAACTCACCGGCGTGTTAGCAGGGTTACTATGCACCACAGTGGCCTCGGAATCTTTATATATGCCTACTTCTGAACCGTTGTTCTCAGTTTCGCGGTCAAACAGTATAGTGTCATTACCGTATGGCTGGTAACTCCGAACCTTCTGTAGCAGTTTTTCGGGTGCGTTGGCCTTCAAACTATACCGTTGCAAGGTTCCGTTAAATGTTCCGTAAATTTTTTCTGTGTCGTTTCCAACATAGTGAATATCGACCGGTGCTTGGCTTCCGTATAGTGCAGAAATATTAATAGCTTCAGCGGGCCTGGTCACATCGTAGCTAATAAGTTGAGTAGATCCGCTTGGCAGTGTTTGCTGTAGCAAAACATGTTTGTTATTAAGCGACCATTCAATTACAGAAAATGTGCCGAGACTACCGTTTTCTCTTTTCACAACTGTTGGAATTTCTAAGCTGGTTTCTTCAGCCGATTCTGGTTTAAGGTTAACTAGTGAAAATGTTGATTGTCCCGCAGCGTGCGTTAATAATAATTTTTTATCTATCGACTGGCTTATTAAATACGGAGCCGTGACATTTTTTATAGTATTTGTCGTAAGCTTTGTAGGCAAAAGAAGCGGATAGGTTACTTCACGTACACCAGATGCTGAAAGCGAAACATTTTTAGACCAGTCCCGATATCCAGAGCGGGCTAACTTTAGCTCGTAATTACCCGCAGCAAGTACAAACCTACCAGGAGAGGCATTGTCTTTAAGTTCATTGTTTATATAAATCTGGCCAGCTTCTGGCTTGTTATCGACAAGAAGCAAACCGCTTCGTACGACATGACCGCTTGAACTATCAAAGCGATAGCCCAGCGCAACATACAGTAGTACAACTGTAGTAATTAACGAAAGTCCGAGCGTCAGCGCGTAGGCAGTTATTCTCAGAGCCGTTGCACGACGTTTTTTTGTATCAACACGATGCATATAGTTCTATAATACCACTTGCTTAGACCTTTGAGACAGCGTAGTATAAACTATATAACCAAAAGCGAAATGCTTTAAAACAATACCGAAGGCTTAGAGGCAATGAAATCAAATAACATTATAGAACTTAACGGCAAACTTTACGACGCTAAAACCGGCGTGCCCCTTCAGAAAAAAACACCAGCTACACATACGAGTGCAAACAAACCAAAAACACAACGAATTAAATCAGTCGATGGTTTTAGTCCGCGAAGCACAGGAGCTTCAAAAGTTACGCGAACCACAAGCCAAGCTACCCCTAAATCTATTTCTGTAAAAAAAGAAGCTCAGCATAGTCCGAAACCATCAGTACATCGAAGCGCTTCTCAAAGTGTAAAACGCACAGCTAAGCGCTCTACTACTCTTAATCGTTCTGTTGTTCACGCACCAACGTTTGCAGTCAGCGCACCAATAGCCGAATCTGCACCTGCCTTACCGCAGGAAACCTTCACCAGTAGCGCACTCAAACACGCCGATTCATCACGAATCAGCAGGGCCAAGCAAGTAAATAAAAGTAGTGTTATTTCACGATTTGGTAGTAATCAAACCGTATCGCCTAAAAAAGAAGTAGCGCCTGTACCCGAATTAACCCAGCATTTACAAAAAACTCACGAGGCACCAACAAAAGCTTCAACCGCAGAACAAAAACGAACTTCAACAAAAGAACGACTCATTAAAAAGGCGATCGACGCCGCAATTGCTTCAAACCCTGTTCAGGCAGCCAACAGTAAGCAGTCAAAAAACCATATTTCAAAACGGTCACGAAAAACAAGCTACGCAACAACCGCTGTTGCCGCACTACTAGTTGCAGGATACGTTGCATATTTAAATGTTCCTAGTATTTCTATGAAGGTAGCAGCGCATCGTGCGGGTTTTGCGGCCAACTTGCCTGGCTACAAGCCAGCTGGCTACTCTCTTAAGGGCCCAATTGCGTATAGTCCCGGCCAAGTCACGCTTAATTTTGCTTCAAATACCGATCAACGAAGATTTACGCTTAAACAACAGCCAACAACCTGGGATTCAACAGCGCTGTTAGAAAATTTTGTTACTAAAAAAAGTCCTAATTACTTAACCTACCAAGATAGCGGTTTAACAATTTATATCATTGATGGCAGTAGTGCGGCTTGGGTAAACGGCGGCAAACTCTACCACGTAGAAGGCAAGAACTCTCAACTTGATACCGACCAGCTACTAAAACTTGCAACCAGCGTTTAGTCTTCGGTTAAAAACTCACCTGATTGGTGGTTCCAGAGTTCGCTATACATTCCTTTTTGAGCAAGCAGATCTTCATGCGAACCATCTTCCGAAATCTTGCCATCTTTAAGTACCAAAATTCTATCGAGCTTCCGTATGGTTGAAAGACGGTGGGCAATAACAATGGTGGTACGGCCTTTCATTAAGTTGTCGAGAGCCGATACAATCGCTTTTTCACTTTTGCTGTCGAGTGCACTGGTTGCTTCGTCAAGTACCAGCACAGGAGCTTTTTTAAGCATTGCACGAGCAATAGCTACACGCTGTTTTTCGCCGCCAGAAAGCTTTACGCCACGTTCACCTACCAGGGTATCGTAACCTTGAGGGAGTTTTTCAATAAATTCGTGCGCATGCGCAAGTGTTGCTGCCTGAATAATTTCTTCCTGCGTAGCTGTAAGATCACCGTACGCAATATTTTCTTTAATAGATCGGTGAAACAACAGTGGTTCTTGTGGTACATATGCAACCGAGCTACGAAGATCATCTTGTGTAATGGCAGCAATATTTTGTTGGTCAATCAAAATAGTACCAGATTGAATATCCATAAATCTAAGCAGCAATTTAGTAAGCGTTGTTTTGCCACCGCCACTTGGACCAACAAGTCCAACCTTTTGACCATGTGGAATTTTTAAACTTAGTTCTTTAAAGAGTTGTTCGTCTTGATTGCTGTCTTCATAACGAAAGGTAACATCATTAAATGTGATCGCACCCTTTTTAATCTTTAACGGCTCTGGTGACATTGAATCAGTAACTAACGGAGGTCTTGTAATAACTTCGGACATTTCGGCTGAATCTGCCAATGCCTCTTCCATACGCTCAGCCACACGATTAATATTCCAAAGACTCTGTGTAAGATTAAC
>DLGX01000013.1:0-2800 GCA_002482925.1 Candidatus Saccharibacteria bacterium UBA7683 | reverse complement strand
AAGAATAATGAATGAACGAAGTGCTCTGATTCGTTCGGAAATCACCATTTGCTTGTCGTACGCTGCCTTTTTTTCTTCGGCAGCTCGCGTAAAGTTTTCAATTTCAAAATTTCCTCTGGCGAAAACCTTTATCGCTAAGTTATTGGTAAGCGAGTCAGCCAGAGTACCAATTACCCTAGAATCAGCAGCAGCCGCACGTCGTAGATGAGGTGTTTTATATTTACTGAACCCAAGCGTAGCCGCCCCAAGCAGCACACCAGCTGTCACAAATATAATACTCAGAAGCGGTGAGCGGTTTCCTAGGACAATAATAGGCGCAATAAACTGAACAACCAACGGCACCACTTGGAATATAGAAACATCAAGCATATCTTTAAAGGTATTAACGTATCTGCTTGTGCGCGCCACCAATGAACCTACGAAGTTGTTCGAAAAGTAGCTGTATTCTTGGCGTTCGTAGCTTTTAAAACACTGTACGGCCAGATTGCGTAGCGTATTAGAAAGCAGAGGGTTGCGAAACACAAACGAAAGTCGAGCAGCAATAAAGTTAACCCCAAGAACAGCCACAATAGCCCAAAAAGTCTTATACGCCGCAGAATAGTCGGCTGGTTGGCGAGCAATTATGTCTACCAGGCGGGCAAGCAAATATGGAAGCGCAATATCTTGAGTAAGCGTAAATACAAACGAAACAAGGTGACTACCCACCAATTGCGTTGGGTACTTCCACGCAGCACGTAAGTACAGTCTTAATGTCTGGACAGTTAATCGCGATTTTTTAGTTTGTTTCACAACTTCAATCATATCAGATATACTAATCTGTAATGAACAAACCAATAATTACCCGATTTCCTCCAAGTCCAACAGGCTATATGCATATTGGCAATGTTCGCTCTTGTTTATATGGCTGGTTAGCGGCCCGCCAAACTGGCGGCAAAATTATTCTTCGTATTGAAGACACCGACAAAGTCCGTGAAGTACCTGATGGCGTGGAGATTATTAAAAAGACCTTCACAGATCTTGGCCTAGATTGGGACGAAGAATATCTACAAAGCGAACGCCTTGCTATTTACCGTGAATGGGCAGAAAAACTTGTTGCAAAAGGTTTGGCATATGCTGACCCATACTCTCCCGAAGAAGTGCAGTCGTTTCGCGAACTCGCCCAGAAAGAAAAGCGCCCATTTTTATACCGAAACCACCGACCAGAAAATCCGCCAACATGGGAATATAAAAACCAGCCGCTACGACTTAAATCGTCACCGTCTCGTAAAGAATGGCATGACGAAGTTCGTGGAGATTTAAGCTCAGGACCAGAATCACAAGATGATTTTATTTTGATTAAAAGCGATGGGTATCCAACCTACAACTTTGCGCATATTATTGATGATTACCTAATGGAAATCACTCATATTTTTAGAGCCGATGAATTTATTTCTTCAACGCCGAACTATCTAAATCTGTATGAGGCGCTCGAAATTACACCTCCTAAAATTGTCACCTTGCCACCGATTATGGCACCTTCGGGCAACAAAAAACTTGGTAAACGCGATGGTGCAAAATCTGCGCTTGAATATATTGAAGAAGGCTACCTTCCAGACGCACTCCTGAGCTTTCTTGCAATGCTAGGGTGGAATGACGGAACAGAGCAAGAAGTCTACACCAGAAAAGAACTGATTGAAAAATTCAGCATCGACCGAATCGGCAAAAGCGGTGCTAGGTATGACGAAGTACGACTTAATTGGACTAACGGTCATTTTATTCGTGAGATGCCACTGGATGAGCTTTACAAAAACGTAGCAGGGTACTGGCCACAGTCTGCCCAAGCGAGTAGCGATTCATACAAAAAATCAGTTTTATCACTTATACATGAAAGGTTGAAGTACTTTTCTGAAATTCCTGAACTTACCGAGTTTTTCTTTAGCGAACCTGCTGTAAACCTGGAACTTATTGAAACTAACAAACAACTCAAAAAAATCGCAAAACCTGAGCTACTAAAACTTTTAGAAACCGCCTACGACGCGCTGGAAGCCACCGAGTTCGAGGCCGAAGCAATACAAAAGACCCTCAACAAATTGCTTGAAGAAACTGGCCAAAAACCAGCAGTGTTGTTTAGTATCATTCGAATTGCCACAACTTGGGCGCCGTTCAGCCCTCAGCTTAACGATACGCTTGCTGTGCTCGGAAAAGAAGTGTCGCTAGCAAGAATTAAACAGGCAATTAACGCGCTCGGCTAATTTCTAGCCAGGATTCTTACATAATGGCGTACTTTGAAAGAATCGACGCCCTCGTAGCAGCCGATGTGCGTCGAGCAGAGTTAGAAAAAGATCACTGCATGCTCTTTCTTAGGCAGGATTTTAGTAGCTGGTATGGTATTCGTCGCTACAGAAAAATATTTAAAGCGCACGAAGAGCCGTTTTATGCAGCCGTAGGCAGTTCATGTTTTACTGCGCTCGCCACACGACTTCGTAATGGAGAATTAATTGCGGTATGGCTAAACCCTGATGAAAAAGAAGCAACAGGTCTCATAGATGTACATGACTTTGTTGTTGATCATCTTGAACAAGAATTTCCAGATCTTGGGGTGAATAAAACAGTTGAAGAAAAAAATCAGCCAACGTACGTTAGCAACATTTGTTTTGATCTTTGTTCAGCTGTAGCACTTATCTCTGCAAGTCGTTCAATCTATGCAAAAGCGATTCAGTATGACGAAACTGATACAGCACCAATGCCAACCGTAGAACAAATAACTGAGCCGTTCGTTCCTTTAAGTCAGTAGGTGTTTCTGGTATCGTAGAACAAATGA
>DLGX01000012.1 GCA_002482925.1 Candidatus Saccharibacteria bacterium UBA7683 | reverse complement strand
GACGAAGAACACGGCTATAAAAAAGCTGGTGTATTTGCAAATCACTTAAGTAGCGCAAACATCTGTCAAGTCGACCTTTTCGATATAGTTTCGCCAGAACTAAGAAACAAACAAAAGTTGTTCATGGAAGCTGTTGATTCTATTAATCATCGATACGGCAGTGAAACTATTCATATAGGTAGCATTAATCCAAACTCAACCAAGTGGCATGCGCTCAAAAAACGCATGAGCCCGGCCTACACGACTGACTGGAATCAATTACCTCTACTAGGCACTTTATAGCTTGTATTATATTAATCTTAGTGGTATAATATAGATATAATGGCAAGCTTGCGTGCAACCAGAAAAATATGGGAAGTTTCCTATGGCTCAGAAGAAGGTTTACCAAGTGTAGACCCACGCGGGTTCTTTTTTATTATGGCTCCTGAATTCATTAGACAGGCTCGATCAACACGCGCACGCGAAGCTGTATCTTATCGTGACACGCTAGTTGGTGGAACTGCGCAGGTAACCAACCCTAATAGGTTTTCTTCACGCGCATATATTGGCTTCAACAATACACCTTACAAAGGGGCGCCGAAACATTGTGCCGAAATGCGCGCAATTGGCCGAGGTATGCAAGACGGCTACACGCAACAAGAAGCAATCGTGGTTGCTGGTCCAACCGATCCAGATGTAATTAAAAGTATCATTGGCAAAGTAACGTCAACCCTTCCTCCGTGCGCGCCGTGTTCAGGGATTATCCAAGAAAGTGCACTAGTGTTAACCATTGGTGAGACCGACAATATTGCACAGGCCTGGACGGGCAACCAGATAAAGCAATTATACAAGCCCGTCGGGCTTGTCGGTCGAAGAAAACGAGAAGAAGCGCTTGCAAAAAAACCATCGCCGCAACAGTTTGAAATTCCAGTTGATCATACCGCTGAGTTCTGGGCAAATGCAGCTGAAGAATATGCTGGCAAAGCAGCGCTTATTCTGGCTCAGTACCCTGAGGAACAACGGTTAGAAAACATGTATGACATTCGGCTCGCGCAGGCAGTTGCGGCCGTTGATTCACTTTACGTTGCAGCGGCGTAGGCAAAGTGCTGCTGTTGAAATATATTAAGCCAGCGCTATTCGTGCAGTGGCTGGATCAAGAATCCGATCATGGGTAAGAGTCTGAGTGTGCATCTTAATCTCTTTGTTTTAGCAAAGGCAGGTTTGCTGTTCTTTAATAATATGTTATAATCTTATCCATTATGGAGACACAAACTCGTCGACGACCAACTCCTAATTCCCTGATCCGATTTGCTCGATTTGCGGGAGCAGGTATAGCTCTATTCGTGCTCTTGGCAGGCTGCTCAGACAATGAATCTGCCCAGCGTGATCCCAAGACTCTTATAGAGATAGAGTTTACCGAGAGCGCAGATACACGAAGCCGAAGAGATATATCAGACGAGATTAACAGGAACCGAAATACACCAACAGAAGTAACTGTTTATCGTGGAACCGTAGATGATATTTCTAGGCCGATTGTTGTAGACGGAGAACTTTACGAAGTATCTTGTGACGAAGATCAGTTCATTGACCTATATCCGCTTGAAGAGTTTGACCCTCCAACGGAACAAACTCAGCAGGTGCATGTGACTGTTGATAGGCGACTATGTGGGCTTGTTGATGGAAGCAACAATCCAGTTGCCTTCTATTCTTAATAGTCCATGCCAATACCACGGAGAATAGCTGTGCTGCGCCTGCGCTTCATGCTCGAAGTAAACTTCTACGCGTGTAGCTTGTCTTCGAACTGCCGTTTGCGCGTTTGCTTCGCAACCACCAATCGGAGCTCAATTCTCGTGAGAAAGCGTGTACTAAAAAAGCCCAGCAGATGCTGAGCTGTTTTAGTGGTGATCCCACGGAGAATCGAACTCCGATTGCCAGGATGAAAACCTGGTGTCCTAACCATTAGACGATGGGACCATGAGTGAGAAAGGTGTATTTGTCTGCTTGCAGAATAAATCATCTGACGAGCGATTGATCCGATACTCTATGTATGGGACCGTTTATAACTAAAAAACTATAGCATAACAGAGGCACAATGCCAAGGGCTTGTTGTGTTTTTGCTGCTATTAGATAAATGGAACAAGTATAGTTTATAAAAAGCTTATGCTTTGTTACACTATAGGGTGATGAATGTAACAGAAATTGCGCCTTCCACGGCGCTAGACCAGTTTAAAAATACCAAGATCTTGGCTACCATTGGCCCAGCTACTGATAGTTACGAATCAATTTTAGCTATGATGAAAGCTGGAGTGAACGGGTTCAGACTCAACTTTAGCCACGGTGATTATGAAGAACGCAAAAAGCAGATTAGCTGGATTCGAAAAGCTAGCAAAGAATATGGTAAGCCGGTTGCAATTGTGCAAGATCTTCAAGGCCCAAAAATTCGTTTAGGCGACTTTGAAGGTGTTGTTGCTGTTAACAAAGGACAAGAACTTGTGCTTGGTTACGATATTGAATATAAACTGGGCGGGGCTCTGCCTGTTCAGTACGATCTCAGTAAAAAGGTAAAACGTGGTGAAACAGTACTACTGTATGACGGCAAAATTCGTGGAACGGTAACCAGCGTACGCCAGGGCGTAAAAGAAATTAGCGTTCGAATTGCTAACGACGGCGTACTGGTAAAACGAAAAGGCATTAATTTACCTGACACCGATTTTGCAGGCGACATTATTACCAAAAAAGATCGCCAAGACATTGTATTTGGTGCTAGCGAAGATATTGATTTTGTAGCGCTTAGTTTTGTACAAACTGCCGATGACATTAAAGAACTTCGACGACTTCTAAAAAACCTGGGCAGTCAGGCTCGGGTTATTACCAAAGTTGAAACCAAAGCCGCCTTGCTTAATCTAGAGGAAATCGTACAGGCAAGTGATGCCGTAATGGTGGCACGTGGAGATCTTGCAACCGAAACCATGCCAGAAAGCGTACCTGTATGGCAACGTGAAATTATTCGTTTATGTCTTCAGTACGGAAAAATTAGCATTGTTGCAACCCAGATGCTCGCCAGCATGATGGAACAGCCTGAGCCGACACGTGCAGAGGTTTCAGACGTAGCAACTGCAGTTATTGTGGGTGCAGATGCCGTAATGCTTTCTGATGAAACTGCCGTGGGGCGCTATCCTGTTGAAGCAATTAACATTATGAAGCGTATAATTTTGTACACGCAAGAAAACGCAACCGTATCAGCTAAATTCACCATAGATCATACGTACACGCTAAGCGAAGCAATTGCAGCTTCAGTTATTGAACTGGCTAATCAGGTAAAGGCGGTTGCGGTAGTAGCAGAAACTAAAACAGGAACAACGGCATTAGACATTGCAAGCTGGCGTCCAAAAGTTCCAATAATTGTAGTTACTTCTGAAAACCGTGTTGCACAACAACTTGCACTTTTGTATGGCGCCAAAACCTATGTGCGTCCAGACGACAAACTTGCAGCCACGAAGCTTACCGATTGGTTACGTTCAGAGTCAATCTTTAAAAAGAACGACACCGTAGTAATCGCCTCTGGCCGGTACCCAGGCACTCCAGGTGGTACTGACACCATTAAAGTTCGCGTACTCGAATAGCCTATGAATACTGCATACAAGTTCCCGAAAAAAACAATCCGGGATATTTCTGTGCACAATAAGCGCATTTTAGTTCGATCAGATTTTAATGTGCCATTAAGCGAAGCCGGCGAGATTACCAGTAATTTTAGAATTACCGAAAGCCTGCCAACACTGAAGTATCTTTTAGAAAGAAACTGTACCGTATTTGTTGTTGCGCACTTGGGTAGACCAGAAGGTCGTAGTAACAAAACTTTTAGTCTAGAGCCGGTGGCGGCGGAATTAAAAAAATTACTACCAGATTATTCAGTTAAGTTCGTTAGCTCTACGGTTGATGACAAGGCTCGGCAAATTTGTAAAACCGCAAAGCCAGGCACATTAACACTACTAGAAAACCTGAGATTCAACAGCGGAGAAGAAGCAAACGCCCCAGAATTTGCAGAGCAGATTCAAAAAACCGTTAAGGCCGATTATTTCGTGCAAGATGGATTTGGGGTGGTGCACCGTGCTCACGCAAGTACCGAAGCCATTACTCATCTTATTCCTTCCGTAGCAGGCTTACTTCTAGAAAAAGAAGTTTCAGTTTTGCAAACCACTATGCAACACCCGAAACACCCATTTGTTGCAGTAGTTGGTGGCGCAAAAACCTCCGACAAAATCGGCTTCATAGAAGAACTACTAGACATTGCCGACACCATACTAATTGGCGGGGCAATGGCGAACACATTTTTGAAGTACCAAGGCTACGAAATAGGAAAAAGTAAATACGAAGAAGGTCAAGAAGTAGAAATTGCAACCATACTTAAAAAAGCCAAAACTGATCAAATTATACTCCCTTCGGATGTAGTGGTGAGTAAAGAAATTGCGAAAGATTCGCAAATAGCTCAGCGACATATTGATCTAGTACTGAATGACGAATATATTCTAGATCTTGGTTCGCAAACAATGAAACAGTTTGAAGCTACGCTAGGCTCCGCCTCTACTGTGGTTTGGAACGGCACCCTCGGATTTGCAGAAATACCACAATTCGCTAAGGCCTCCGAAAGCCTCGCTTCAGCTATAGCACTCAAACACCAAGGCATCACAAGTGTTATTGGCGGTGGAGATACAGCCGACTTTGCACTTGACTGGCTTGAATCTAACCCAAGCGGGCAGTTTACTCATATTTCAACAGGTGGTGGCGCAAGCTTAGAACTCATGAGTGGCATGAAACTTCCAGGTCTAGAAGCACTTATTTCTGCTTGAAATATGTTCCTGTATTTGATATCATAAGCGCATTCACACCACAACAACTCCTCTTATTGAATAACAAAAGAGGATTTATATGAAACAAACAAAAAAATTACTACGCCTAGGCTCGCTGGCAATACTGGTATTTACGGTTGTTGTAGCACTTAAAGTTACAAACGTACACGCACTTGATAACGACTTTTCAGACGGAATTACTGTAGATTCAAAACTAGACACAGCAGATGACAACGTTGGCGATGGTATTTGTGATGATGGGAGTGGCAATTGTACACTTCGTGCGGCTATTGAAGAAGCAAACAATGATTCGGACGCTAGCGTGATCACCTTTAATATTACTGGAACTTCAGATTTTCAAATCAACGGTCATGATGGCTTTACAATCGATAGACAAAATGATTTTCAAGCTATTACCGAACCGCTAACAATAAATGGATATTCTCAGCCAGGTGCATCAGCAAACAGCGGGTTAATAGGTCAGCCTTTCAACGGTACGGTTTTAATAAAAATTGATGGCACAAATACGACTGGTGCAAACTTGGGCCTGCAAATTAAAGCAACTGACGTGGAAGTAAAAGGTCTTTCAATCGTGAGTACAACCGCAGGATTGGTAATAGAGGACGCTGATGGCGTACAAGTAAGTGGAATGCTGATAGGACTTAGCCCAGATGGTTCCGCAACAGGAAATAACCAGGCAGGGATCGTTGTTATCGATAGCACAGACGTAACAATTGGGGGTGGGGCACCAGCGGTAAGGAATGTTATATCCTATAATGATCTATTAGGGTATGGTAATGGACAGTCCATCTTAACACAACCAAGTGGTCCAACTACAAGTATGTCAGGGCTTGTAGTGCAAGGTAATTACTTAGGCACAGGACTGAACGGAAAAGCTGACCCTTCAGAAGTCACCAAAAATGCAAGTGGTGTAATTCTTCAAGGAGTAGGAGACGGGACACTTATTGGTGGGGTGCAGCCACAGCAGGCTAATATAATTTCTGGTGTTAGGGGTGTAGGAGTTGGAGTAATTTCATATTCGCTGTCAGGAATTGGAGCGGCACTGATACCACAAAAGGTTAGTATTTTGGGAAATAAGATCAGTGCAGTTCAACCGAGAGATATTTCTGGAAATGGGGGCCCTAATTTTGTAGGTCTTGGTGTCGACCTAGGTGGACTAGAGGATACATCGAACCCTCCGGATGGGCCAGATGTTTATGATTTGGGAATAACGCAGAATGACGCAGACGATTTGGATACTGGAGCTAATAACTATATTAACTTCCCGGTATTGAATTCAGTTTCTCAAAAAGATGATCAGACAACGATTAACTTTAATCTGGATGCTGCTGATAGCCCAACAAATCAATATCGTATTGAGCTTTTCGCCAATGATACTGCCGATGAAACTGGCTACGGCGAAGGTCAAACTTTCTTAGGTGCACTTACAGTTTCAAACGGCGATAACCAACAAGCTACCTTAACGCTTCCAGCTGGGCTAAATATTGTTGGTAAATCAATCACTGCTACTACAACTGCAGTTGATTCATCCGCGCAATCAGGTTTTGGTGCAACCTCAGAATTTGCTAAGAATGTAGTTGCGGTAGCGCATTCTAACGCTACACTTGCGCAAACAGGTGCGAACATTACGCTACTTTCACTAATAGGACTCTGCCTAACACTTGTTACAGGTTCTGTAATTTTGCAAAGAAAATTCAGTAAGAGTTAATTCAAGCTGAACGTATGCTACAATAAGCATAACTATTACCTAAGCAAAGTTAAAAGAATGAGTGGGCGCAAGAAACTTATCATAGGCAACTGGAAGATGAATTTTACCGTTCGGCAGGCGGTATCTTTTGCAGGTAAATTAGCAGCTAAATCTGTACCTGAAGGCGTACTTGTTGCTGTTGCGCCACATAATTTAGCGCTGAGCGAAGTTTCTACGCTAACTCAGCGAACGGGACTAAGGGTTGCGGCACAAAATGCCTACTTCCAAGACGAAGGCGCGTTCACGGGTGAAGTAAGTATGCCAATGCTACGTGGGCTTGCGCAGTATGTGTTAGTGGGTCATTCAGAGCGCCGTCATGTATTTCGTGAAGTAAATGATCTCGTTAAGCTTAAAGTTGCCGCTGCCGTTCGGAGCGGTTTAACTCCGGTATTATGCGTAGGAGAAACACTCGTTGAAAAACAACATTTTCACACCAAACATGTCATAACCGATCAGCTTGTTACCGGAATCTCTAACCTTACTTCAGAAGAAGTAGCTAAAATAGTAATTGCATACGAACCAGTCTGGGCTATAAGCAACGGCAAGAATTTTTCTAAGCATAAAAGCGCCACACCAGAAGATGCAGTACTGGCAGCTCAAATTATTCGACACAACATTTCAGAGTTCTACGGCGAAGAAGCTGCTCAAAAAGTAAAAGTACTGTACGGCGGAAGTGTTACTCCAGACAATGCCGCGGCATTTTTACAGGCTGAAGGAATCGACGGCTTGTTAGTCGGAGGCGCAAGTCTGAGCGCGCAGACATTTTGGCCGATAGTTGAAGCAGCTGGAAAAACCGTTCCTAAAAAAATTGAAGTAAAAAGTCAGAAGAAGTAAGTATGCTCAAAAAGAAGCCAACCAAGAAACCAGAAGAACACGATTTCACCGCATTAGATCAAGCGGTAAGTGAACTTTCAAAACAAACCGAGGCACTACTTGGTAAAACTGGTGAAAAAGCTTCTAAGCCAATGCTTCCTAAGAAGCGTTCAATTCCCCACACTAAAGGTAAGAGCTTTGATATTATTCACGACCCTAAACACAAGACTGCCCTTAAAGCTTCACTAAAAACTGCCGTGGTGTCGCATCATAAATCTGAATCGCTTGTAGAAGAAACCGTTCCACTGCTACCAGACCACGCAACCAAGAGTTTTAACGAATCCGAGAGTACCGAAAAAGTTGCAACTTCATCAACAGAGAATACAAACCCAGCTCCCACAATTCAAGGTCATAGCCAAGGATTGGCTATACACGGCCAAGAAGAGTCTATGACTGCCGAAGCTACGCTGGAAGAACCAGCTGATGATGCTACACACGAGCCTTCTGTTTCGCACAGCGCAATTACATTTACCGAAGATAAAACTACAGAACTAGAATCTGAACCACCACAAACAGCACCTGAAGAATCAGAAGCCACACCAGAGCTTTCTGCAGAACCAGAAACAGTTGATACCAAAGAAGTTGCACCCGAATCAGAAGCGGAGCCTAAAGACACAGCCATACCTAAATCTGATTCAAAAGCAAGCGAAGAACCTGTCGAGCCACCCGCATATAATAGTGGAGAACTATTTGCTAACAATCTTGTTAAAGAATCTAAACCACACGGTTACAAGCCAGATGAAAATCAGCAAAAACCTACAGTTTTTGATACTAACGAGTACCACCCTGAACTACATGACTGGTCAAAGCTGGAACACGGCAGTGGACTACGCTGGTTAATCTTACTACTGCTTCTTGTGATTGCAGGAGCACTCGGCTACTTTGTAGTTTCTGGTCAAACTGTACCTTTTTAACCATTAAAGTAACTATCTACCGTTCTGGTTCTACGCTATACTGGGTACTTGATGGATTTACTTGAGGGTTTAAACGAAAAACAAAAACAGGCCGTAGAACAAACAGAGGGGCCTGTTCTTATTCTAGCTGGCGCTGGAAGTGGTAAAACCAAAACCCTTACGCATCGTATTGCCTATTTAATTCAAAAACAGGTCAGCCCGTATAATATTCTCGCTGTTACATTTACCAATAAAGCTGCCAAAGAAATGCGCGAACGAGTCGGTGCGCTATTAATACAGAATCATCAAAGCCGTAACTTTATGCCCTACATGGGTACGTTTCACTCCATTTGCGTACGAATTTTGCGTCAAGACGGCGAAAGCGTCGGTATTCCTAAAAACTTTATAATATTCGACGAATCAGATCGCCAAAGCGCTATAAAGCAAGCCTGCAAGCAACTTTTTATAGATGAAAAACAGTTTAAACCCAGTAGTATTGCGGGTATGATTTCTGGCGCTAAAAATGAACTCATTACCCCTGAACAATATGCTGGTACCGCAACACTACCAGCTCAAAAAGTGACAGCACAAATATTTCCGCTTTATGAACGAAGCTTGCGCGAAGCAGGTGCGCTTGATTTTGACGACCTGATTGGTCGAACCGTTTCAATGCTTTCAGCACATCAAGAGCTACGCGAAAAATGGTCAACACAGTTTCAATACATCATGATCGATGAATACCAAGACACCAACAATGCCCAGTACAAGTTAATAAAATATCTTACCAACAAAAACCAGAATCTTTGCGTGGTGGGTGATGATTGGCAAAGTATTTATAGTTGGCGCGGAGCAGATTTTAGAAACATTCTTAATTTTGAACGAGATTATCCTAAAGCCACAATCATTAAGTTAGAAGAAAACTACCGAAGCACAAAAAACATTCTTGATGCCGCTCACATGGTAATTACCAAAAATGAACAACGCTCAGAAAAAGAGCTCTGGACTAAAGCGGGTGCAGGTGCCCCTGTTCAGATCATTCAGGTACAATCTGAAGCCCACGAAGGCGAAAGCATTGTTACAAAAATTAAAACCCAGGTAGACATGCGGCTACGCCCTTATTCAGATTTTGCAATACTCTATAGAACCAATGCCCAAAGCCGGGGGCTAGAAGAAATCTTTCTAAAATACGGCATACCCTACCGAATTGTGGGCGGTATGCGTTTTTACGACAGAAAAGAGATTAAAGACATTCTTGCCTACATCAGATTAATCTATCAAGCCGAAGATCGTACGAGCTTCTTAAGAATCGTCAACGTGCCTGCGCGCGGTATCGGCGCTCGAAGCTTAGAAAAGTTCTTTGAATGGTCGGCAGCAAATAATCTTCCTATGAGCAAAGCGCTTTCTCAAGTGCAGATGTGTACTGCGGTTACGGGCAAGGCGTACAAAGGGCTGGTGGACCTGAGTAACCTTATATCTGATTTAAGAAACCAAGCCCCGGCCGTAGCGGAAGAAGATTTAAAAGACAAGCTACCGTTAAGCGTGAGTCAATTTGTTGAAGCAGTTATTCGTCGCACGGGATATCAAGAATCGCTAGATGATGGTTCAATTCAGGCTGGCGAGCGTATAGAAAACGTTAAAGAACTTATTACTGTTGCCAAAGAATATGACGGCGTGGGTCTCGACGAGTTCTTAGAAGAAGTAGCCTTGCTTTCTGGTCTCGACACCGTAGACGAACGAAGCGATGCGGTAACTTTAATGACAGTGCACGGGGCAAAGGGCTTAGAATTTCCTGTGGTCTTCATGGCTGGTATGGAAGAATCAATATTCCCGCACTCTCGCGCACTATTTGATGCTGCTGAAATGGAAGAAGAACGCAGGCTCTGTTATGTAGGCATGACCCGCGCCCGTGAAGAATTATTTTTGTATCACGCCAACAGCCGAATGCTTTACGGGCTGAGTCAGCATAATCCGCCATCACGGTTTCTGAGCGATATAGACGGTGAACAATCTACCCCGCAAAGCTCAACCGAAAGTATCTTTAAGCCAACTGGAATTTCAGATATTCCCGATTATATTCCTGAACCAACCGTACAAGTAGAGCCTGGCAATAAGGTGAAGCACCAGCTATTTGGTGTCGGAACAGTTGTGGAAGTAGATGGCGACATGCTTTCAATTGCATTTAAAGGCAAGGGTATCAAAAAACTTAACGCGAGCTTTGCTCCGCTTGAGCTTCTTTCATGAAACGCTGGTATTCCAGATTCGTAAAACTTATCTTCATTGTTACCCGACCCTTAAGCGCACTAGTTCTTCATAATTCCAGGCGTGTGCGCACTATTGTAACTGCTGAAAACTCCGTTCTACTGGTTCGTAGCAGTTTCGGCCATCAATTATGGAGTTTTCCAGGCGGTGGAATAGAAAAAAATGAAGAACCTGTACACGCAGCCGCAAGAGAGCTTAAAGAAGAAGCCGATCTGCAGCTAGAAGAAAAACAACTAAAGTATAGTGGTGAAGCACGAATACCGTCAGGTAAGAAGTATCCAATGATCAATATGGTGTTCTATACAGCACCATTGCCCAAAATTGAGCAAATTCAGGTTACACGACCTCTTGAAATACTCGAAGTGAAGTGGTTTAAACTAAACGAACTTCCATCTGAAAGAAGCAAATCTGTAGATATCGGTCTACAAATGCTACAAAATCATAGTCTGTAGCCCGATCTTGAATCATCACCTCTGTCATCCTGAGCAAAGTCGAAGGATCTAGTGGGAATTAACAGATCTAGGCAGATCTTACGACAAGCTCAAGATGACGCACAGATGGATTATTCTATTACAGGTATTGACGTAAGTTGACACATCTATTGAAATATTATAACGCTTATGATATAATAGTATATTGAAAATCAAAACGTGGTAAAAACACTATCAACCGTAAGGTATGCTATAATTATGCATACACCTGAGGAGAGTTAACAGTAGTTTCTTACCTCATATTTTTATGAAAAAACGTTTATTATATATTCTTATATTCGTCTCATTGCTCTTAACAGGGTGGTTTTCACGCCCTCAGTCTGATGTTCATGCCGAAGATACGCGTGTTGTAAACGTGCATATAGACGGCGAAGAGCGCACTGTGGCTACTAACGCCACTACCGTTGAAGGTGTCTTGCAAAAGCTTGGTACAACCTTGCAGAAGCACGATAAAACTGAACCTGCGCTCGAACAAGAAGTTAAAGGTAATGACTTTACTATAAATGTATACCGTGCCCGCCCAATTACTGTAGTAGATGGTGCAAATAACTACACCGTTATGACCGCTGAACGCTCACCGCGTCAGATTGCTGAAGATGCAGGCTTTGCGACAAAACAAGAAGACCAGTTCGGCTTTGAACGTTCCGATGACCCTTTTGAAGGTGCTCCAGGCACGCAGATGGTAATCAAACGCTCTAAAACCATAACTTTTGATCTATATGGTACCGCTACTACTATGAGCACCAACGAAACCTCGGTCGCAGATCTTTTAAAAGATAGAAACGTTGAGCTTGATATTGCAGACGAAGTTAGCGTTCCACTTGAGGCGCGTATTACCGACGGCATGACTATCAGTATTGCTAAGGTAGGTCGCGAAGTTCAAACAGTCGAAGAAGATGTTCCATTCCCTGAAGAAAAAATTCAAGATGTTCAACAACCAACTAGTTATAAAAAAGTTCAGACTCCAGGTAAGAACGGTAAAAAACTTGTAACCTACGAGCTTGTAACAAGAAACGGTGGCGAACCGGTTAAAACTGTAACCAAAGAAGTAGTAACCTTAGAACCTGTAAAACAAGTTACCGTGGTTGGTGCGCAAGGGTTCAGTGGATCACTGGGCGAGTGGCTTAGAGTTTTACGTACTTGTGAATCGGGTGGTAACTATCAAACAAACACTGGCAATGGCTATTACGGCGCCTATCAATTCAGTGCAAGTACCTGGAGGCGCATCGCACCAAAGGCGGGACGCTCAGATTTAGCAGGAATATTACCTCATCAAGCGTCACCTGGGGATCAAGATTACATGATAATTCAAAACACTAAACTCTCAAGTGGTGGCTTGGCAACTCAAAACCCAGGTTGTTATAAAAAACACGGGTTATCTGCATTCCCTCCAGGATAGAACACATTCTTCTGGTACACTTATCAGTATGAAACTCTACGACACAGATGAATTTCGGGCGACTAAGCAGTGGCCGTATGCAGTATGCGCTGGATGTGTTGTCTACAGACTTTTACAAGATAAAGTCGAAATCTTACTTCTTGAGAGAAACGCAGAAAATGATCTGACTAATGAAGATTTTGTAACCTACCATTTGCCAAAAGGACATATAAGGTTTAGCGAGCCCCTCCTTGAAGCTGCAATACGTGAAACACTGGAAGAGCTAGGTTGTGAAGTCAAAGTTCAAACATATCTTGGAGCAATCCAAAAGGAATACATATTTAAAGGTATTAACTACAATAGAACATTCCATTTTTTTGCTGCTGAGTGGCAAGAAGATGTTGCAAATATAGACGACGAGCATGATTCACGTTCATGGGTCACACTAGAAGATGCAGCGCAACTTCTAGGCCCACCAAACCCTAAGGGTGAGGATGAGCTGATTAAACGATTTACAAATTTTTTGGAGCTTACCAATGCCACCTAAAAAATCCTTGGGCCAACACTGGTTGCACGACGAAGCAAGTTTAAAGGCAATGCTTACAGCTGGCGAGGTTTCCAGTGAAGACGTGGTGCTTGAAGTTGGCCCTGGTCTCGGCACCCTTACAAAAAAACTTTGTGAAACAGCAAAGAGAGTGATTGCAGTAGAGCTGGATGATATTTTAGCCGCAAACCTTGCTAGTAAAGTATCTGCTAAAAATCTAGAAGTGGTGCACGAAAGTATTCTGGACTTTGATACTTCCACACTTCCAAAAGGCTATAAAATCATCGCCAATATTCCGTATTACCTTACATCTAATTTAATCCGTATAATGCTCGAAAGCCCTAATCCGCCAAGCGTTATGGTGCTTTTAATTCAAAAAGAAGTCGCTGAGCGGGTGGTGGCTGGGCCAGGTTCAATGGGAATTTTAAGTGTTGCCACCCAGTTTTATGCCGAGGCTATGTTAAAAGAAGAAGTTCCTGCTAAGTTATTTACACCTCCACCTAAAGTAGACAGCCAAATACTTCAGTTGAAATTACGGGAAAAACCATTATTTGAAGATGTTGATTCTGTAGAGTTCTTTAAAATTGTTCGCGCAGGATTTTCAGAAAAGCGTAAAAAACTACGCTCTTCACTCAGTGGAGGATTGCAAATTTCTAAAACTCAAGCAGATGGATTACTTCGCGAAGCCAAAATTTCCTCTGATGCAAGAGCTCAAGAACTCACCCTGCAACAGTGGCATGATCTATATAAATCATTGAAATAACTTTACGCTTATGATATAATAAAAAGACAGAGTACAGTACTCTGTCTTGGTTTCTACCAGATTAAAATATAAAGCATAGCGACTATTTTAATCTGAGAGTAGGCATCTAGTACAAAATCGAAGCTTTTTCTTTTTAAGAAAAACAAGATCAGTACGTTAATGCCGATGAGGGGATGATATAGCTTTAGACGAAGAGACCTTAACAATCTGCTTGGCGTGTTGATTTACGAACATAATTCGTTTTTTTAATTGCAAAAACAATTAAGCAAGTCGTAGCATCTGCTGCTAACACTTTTGCTAACGCATTTCGTGTTAACGTAGCTGTTCCGCAAGCTGCCTAATTTAGGTACGCCACCTTCGGTATGACGTGAGATAGTACCTTATTGGTGTCATATTTATCTGACTAGGAAGTCCGTGGTTTATCAGCGCAGACTTCGACATTTTTCTGATAACAAGTCGTATTCATTTTTGTTTGTTCCAAAGAATAACGGTTTGTAAAATTCCAGAATAAACTACACACGTAGAAGAGCAGATGTTACTTTTCGGACCCGGGGGCAGTACCCGGCATCTCCACCATAGACAATAAAGGACCTTTAGCGAGGTCTTTTTTATTACTCGCTAAACTGTAAATAGGGCTTAATTCATTGGTGCCAAAATTCCCATCTTCATATAGAAAAATTTCACCTGGAAAAACTATTTTTTGGCACCACTCAAGTTCTTCCTTGTTCAAAGACCACCAATTTTCGATGAGTCGATCGCTATAGTCTAGTGCGAACTTAGTAAACTCAATCATCCCTTCGTCAGCTTGGCTCAGTTGGACTATCATATCTTCAATTTCACGTACGTCATACTTGGTCTTTCTAATCTCTACCTGAATGTCTTCTTTCAGATCTTCATCGGCTACCACCAGAGTAGTTACAAGTTTGCTTTTATGCTCTTCCAACTTGATCTTACGCCTAGTAAGGGAGGTGATTGCCTCTGTTTTATCGCCCTCTTTCTCCTTCCAAACTATTGCTAAGGCTTTGAGTAGCTCGCTTTTATCGTCATCAGACAAATAAACTTTTTCAAGTAACTCATTTAGTCCAGAGTGTACATTTTTCTGTTGCTGATATTTCTTACAGTCCATGCAGTAGTATCTATCGAAGCTTCCTCCGTGACCATTAGAGGAGGTTGATCCTGTTACTCTCTTCACACCGCTACAAATCCCACAACTAGCAAGTGTCTGGAGAGGAAACTTGGGGTTAAAATGCTTAGTACGGCTATACTTCGGCTTAACGTTTCTTATTCGGTACTGTAACTCTTCATGCTGTGCTTCGTTTATCATTGGCTCGTGTAAGCCTTTCTGCTTACCCCAATCCGACACGTCCATAATTCCACAGTAAAATGGCTCTTTGAGAAGCTTCATCCAACGGTACATATCAATGGGTTTACCATTTTTAGTAACAAGACCTTGATGTGTAGCCCAAGTTAGTGTGTCTTTTGCCTCATGCGTCCCAGCAATAATTTTCAGCATAGCCCTTTGTATAAGCTTGAAGGTTGATCCGTCAGGAGTATGCAACCCAGGAGTAACGCTTTTTTTATAGCCTAGCTTTATTGGGAGTGGATAATACCCTTTGCCATAACGATCTTTCATTCTCGCAGTATTAAGCTCTGATTTTTCTTCATTCTCTTGTTCTGCTTCCACCAATTTTTGCACAAACTTACCGAACGACTCAGCGTCAATACCATTCAACTTCTGTTGACTTGGGTCACAAAATATAAGTTGAACGTTGTGCTTTAACTCTAATTCTAGCTTGTACCAAGTAAGATATTTTACCTCTCGACCAAGTCTATTTACACGATCAAGGAAAATGTATCGAATACTTTTATTCTGTATACAGATCTTCATCGCTTCATTAAGATCCTTGCGTTTAAGGTTTCGCCCCTTTTTACTGGAAACAGCCATTTCCCAGCGTTGAAGTATTTCTGCGTTAAGCTGCCTAGCCATTCGATCAGTGCTAGTTCTTTGCGCATCTAAACTGTGGTTATTTTCTTTCTGCTTTTTTGATGAGACTCTTCCAATCGCTAGTGCATTAGTGACCATAATTCTTATCCTTTAACGTCCACTTTATGTTTTTGATACTGCGAATACAAGAAATTGGCCAACTCTAAGTAGTCAGTTTTGCTTGGCTTTCGCTTTGCCAGCTTTATTTTGTTTTCATATTTAGGTTTTTGCTTACTCGGGACTTCCTTTTTGTCCATTTGCTAACACCACATTTTCCTAAGGTGCAAAATAGAGTGCTACTTTGTATCACCTTAAATTAAGAAAATTGTGCTGTGCGTGTCTAACTGATATAAGTTTGGCGTTTGCCCGAGACACCAAGATGACTTCGACTGTCATCTTTCCTACTTTTATTATAACGGTTTTGCTTATAATAATCAAGTTTGTAGGCTCTGTGAAAAAATCTGTCAAGGCCTGAGAACTTCTCTCTTCCGTCTCTGTTATTGCCAAAATAAAACTTACTATACCATAATTATTTAAGCATATACCTTAGTATGTAGCCATGGCAAGAGCAATATCAGAAACATACTCATTCTCGTATCTAATTCAGAATCCAATTACAAAGCCAATCATGGAAAAACATCTGAATAATTTCTGCAAATCTATAAACATGAGCCTAGTAGATCTTACATATGTTAGTGGAACTCTAAAATCTATGTTTGCCTTCAACATGGGCGGTGGTCTACCTCATGAAATCGTCACAGCATTAATGAGAGAGCTTGATGAAGTTCCCGTTCTAGAACTACAGACCCTTAAATAGTTGTTCGAGGGATACGTTAAGTGTCTGTGAAATCTTGTAGAGCGTAGATAGTGTAGGCTTTCGTCTACCTTGTTCAATAAAGCCCATATGAGAACGATCTATGCTGCTTGCACTTGCTAGCTTTTCCTGACTCATTCCTTTGTCTGATCGTGCTTTAACAATTCGCTTGCCTAGTTCTTTGTATACGCTATCAATTGAGGTTGTTTTCATACCTCAAGCCTATTGATTACAAAAGTAAGTAACCACTGACAAATGTCATAGTATTATGTATACTGATGACAAATGTAATCAAGAAGGGATAATTATCATGAATAGTAACGACAAAAACTGGTTTGTAAGACACAAGGTTTGGACTGTAATGATCGTTCTTTTGATCTTAGGAACAATCGGAGCAGTCTTTGGAGATACAAAAGAAACCACTACTAACTCATCTTCAACACAAAACGGCTCAGAAACGGCTCAAAACACGCCTGAGGAGCCAAATAGTTGGCAGGTTGTGAAAGAATTTAGTGACACAAAAGAAGAAGGTATTAGTGATAGTTTTGCACTCACTGGTGGTAAGGTAAGAATCACCTACACAGTAGAAGCTTCAACCGATACTGGCACAGCTTTAATCTACATACTTAAAGACGGCACAACTAAGACTAAGAACGAAGCTGGTGAACTTGATGTAGCCGTACAAGACGCTTCTACCATCGGGTCTAAGTCTAGTTCTGAGATTGTAGATAAACCAGCTGGTAACTACTACATTGATGTGAATACTAGCGCAGTGAAGAGTTATACAGTGAAGGTTGAGGAACAGAAGTAAATTACACTCTTTGAAAATCAGAGACACGCAATTAGCCAGGCTAATTTTTTACAATGTTAAAAATTAAAGCCGTAGTCCTGGATCCATCATAACGATTATGGTAGACTTAAGTTAACAATGGCTAAGACTACACAAAAAATCAATACAACTTTTTCCATAGATAATCAGAGCACTCTTTACAATGGAGACTGCCTGGAGCTACTTAAGAGTATGCCCGATGGGGTTGTTGATCTTGTGGTAACCTCCCCACCATATTGTATGGGCAAGTCTTATGAAGATCCAAAGGATGATCTACAAACATTTTTTGAGAAACACACCGAACTACTCCCAGAAATATACCGAGTCTTAAAGGATGGTGGAAGTATGTGTTGGCAGGTTGGGTATCATGTTAAAAATAATGTGGTAACACCCCTGGACTTTATGGTGCACGAAGTTATTAAGCATCATGATAACAAAGAGATTGCCGAAAATTTGATCCTTAGAAATCGGATGGTGTGGACATTTGGTCACGGGTACAATGCCTCCAACAGGTTCAGCGGTCGCCATGAAGTGATTATGTGGTACACCAAGGGTAAAGAGTATAGCTTTGACCTAGATAGCGTTAGAGTTCCCCAGAAGTACCCAGGAAAAAAATACTACAAAGGCGATAAAAAGGGGCAATTTAGTGGTAATCCGCTCGGTAAAAACCCTTCCGACGTATGGGAAATACCGAATGTTAAAGCACATCATGTAGAGAAAACTGAACATCCTTGCCAGTTTCCCATAGCTATTCCACAAAGATTAATTAAAGCACTTACACCAGAAAACGGTCTTGTGTTAGACCCATTCTTTGGCTCGGGAGCTACGGCTGTAGCAGCGGCACTAGAGGGCAGACGTTTTGTGGGTGCCGATACTGAAAAGTCGTACTGCGATATTGCTAAAACTCGCACTGAGGAGGCTTTTGCTGGTACTATAAGATACAGAGAGGACAAACCTGTTTATGAGCCAGATCAGAAACAGGCAGTGGCACGGAGACCAGCCCATTTTGTAAATTCCAGTGATGCCGAAGCGAAAAAGAAGAAAGCTGACTAAAGAAGAGCTTGCCGAACGTGCAAGGAAGGCGTTTGGGCGAAAAATTCGATATACATTTCAAAATGCAGGTTTTGAGTACTGCTCAACCGTAAAAAAAGGTGACGTAAAATTCGGACTTCAAACTGGCGACATTGACGGAATTCTCCTCTACGAGAATATTATTTTAGTTTATGAAGAAACAACTACTAAGACAGACAAAATAAAAGGTCATCTTAAAAAAACTAAAGTATTCTATGATGACGTACGTCAGCATGAAGATGAACTCATAAATTGGGCTAAAGAAAACTTTCAAGATAAGTTTGAAAAATTTGATCCATATATAAATTCCGAATACCATGTGTTTTATTTGTATTTCACTAGAGAGAAGCTCAATCCTACAGAAGATGATATAGCCCATTTCAAGCCAATAAAAATAGTGGAAAATAGCTCGTTGAATTATTTACAGGAATTAACGAAGAACATTCGTTACTCGGCAAGATCGGTTCTTAGGCTTAACAAAGCGGGAAGTGGGCATTCTTGATGCATCTGATCAAGATGACAAAATAACCGCAAGCATCATATACCCCCAGCAACATACGGGTCTAACAGGAAATGTAAGAATGGTATCGTTTATGATGTCCGCTGAAAAGCTAATGGCAAACTCTTATGTACTAAGAAAAGATAATTGGGATCAGTCGATGGAATTTTATCAACGGCTCATAAAAAAAGGTCGTATTACAAGCATACGTAAGTACCTAGCCAGTACTGGGACTACATTCTTTAACAATATTATCGTAAGCCTACCGCCAGAAGCGTATTTCATTGATGAAAAGACTGAACATAGAGCCAACATTAATGAAATAAAGGGTTACGGTAACTACAAGCTTGTACTGCCGAATGAATTTAATACGATATGTGTCATCGATGGACAGCATCGAATATTTGCGCATCACGAGGGTGCTGACATACTCGAAAATACAATTAAGCCACTGAGGAAGAAGTTACACCTTCTTGTAACTGGCCTTGTTTACCCAGAGACCATGACATATGATGACCGTCTCAAATACGAGAGTAGTATTTTCCTGGACATAAACTCGAATGCAAGACCTGTACCAGCAGACCTACTCCTATTTATTCAAACACTTCGTGATCCGTTTTCCGACTATGGAATTGCTCGGAGAGTTCTCGTTCAGCTTAACCAAAGGTCGCCATTCTACAACTTATTGGAGCTCTCTTCTACAGAAACCGCTCGAATCAAGGTTGCGTCAATTGTTAAATACGCACTCAGAACCTTAGTCGCTATAACGGACTCAGGCAGAAAAGATAATCTCTATTATCATTGGTCAAAGGAAACTGGAAACAATCTTATCGGTTCAAAAGACAGAGAATTGCTTAATGAATATATAAAATTCATGGTAGTTGAATTTACCACTTACTTCTCAGCTCTCAAAAGTGTATTTGAGGAGGATTGGGAGTCAAAGGACTCAAAGCTGTTATCCACTATATCCATCAACGGATTTATAATGGCTTATCAGACACTTATCAAGCATAAGGGCGTGGGGCATGATGTTGAATTCTATAGATCTTCTTTTGAAAAACTTACGTCGATTGATTTCACTAAAGGAAAATTCGGCTATACTTCTAGTCAATACAGAATGTTTTCCAAAAAGATACTCGAAGAGTGCTTTGGTATCAAGGACGTTGAGTAGCACGTGACACCTCTGGATGAAGTGGTTAATAGTGGCCTAAAGATTCTTCACCTGAACGACGAATATATTTTACGGCTCGATCTAAATGAACGATCGATAACTCATAAGTTGGCGGAACACTATCAACATTTGATTCCTGGTTGGCATGTTGACTGTGAATATAACAAAAATCTTAGTGGTCCAAAGCGATTATCTATAGATCCCGCAAAACTCCTAGAAGAGATGGCTGATTTCTTGGATGAACAAGGCGATATTCACCGCAGTGGCGTCAATCATTCAATCCTTCGTGACGAGACTGTAACACTGGAGCAGGTAGAATACCTACGCAAGCAATTACGAAACCCGAATAATCTTGTATACGATGAAGAGCTTGACCTCGTAGCTTTTATCTTAAAAAAGACAAACGGAAAGAAAATTACCAAAGCAATCTTTCCTGATATTATTTTTCATCAGCGTGGCACAATACAAAACCTAGCTGTGGTGGAGCTAAAAAAGACTACTAATACCTCTAAGGCGGCTCGATTATATGATCTTGTAAAGTTGCACCTGCTAGTGACCGACGAAAAGTATAGGTATGAACATGCATACTTTATCGACGCCGCTACTGGTGAAGAAGCTGTTAATGCGGTTGCGGGTTATCAATTTGACAACTCTAGATTTAATCCTGCAATAAAACTTGTAACACCTATCTACACGTAATTTTCTAGTTATTTCAGTCTACATTGTATAATAAGTTTTTTAACAGAGGTCGCTACATTTCCAACCTGCCCTTGACTTTTCCTTTTTTCGAAAGTGACACACACCAACAGTAGTGGGCTATGTCTGACAACACATATTGTGCGACGCTAATTGAGGTCAAAAGTAGTACGCACAAGCTGACTTTTACGACACTAATGTATTGCATCTTGATACTAATTATTGTATAATCGCACAATGATTACTTCCCGGGCAGTTGAACAGGTGTGTGCTGATCAGTTTGAAGGTGCTGTGTATCTTGATAAACGATACGTCCATGCCGTTGATGCAGACGACTATTACTTTGGAGGCATAGCTCGAAGCGGACTCGCAACATTGCAGCTTCTCCCTGACGTTGAGATGCCAACTGTTTTAGATATTGGGGCTGGGTACGGTACGTTCCTGCGAGAAGCTATGGCGTGGAGAGATGGCAAAGTGAGAGCAATTGGCTTTACGGCTATTTCTAATAATCGAACTGTAGACGAGGACATTGAATGGGTGTTCGGTGATTTTCAACGACCCGACACTTGGCAGCCCAGCGACACTATTCAGCCAGAGTCTGTCGATTTGGCAGTTGCCTCATTGACGTTTCAGCACTTCGCACACCCTCTGTCAGGCATAGAGTCAGCTTATAACTCACTTCGTATAGGAGGACACCTCTTGATTGACTCATTCGAGGTAGTGACTGATCCTGCGGTGCCTGAAACCTTAGATAATTTGCTGGAAGAGCTCAAATCAAATTTAGGACGTTGGGGAGCTAATATCGGAACTGAGAATGGAACGGTTTACGGTCGTACTCTCCACCTAGAGAAAAAATCAGATCAACCTATCTTCTCTGAAATTGAAGCGATTGCAGAAGAAGGTGACGATCAAGTCTACTATAGACTTACTGCTTGATAGTGCATCACCCTTCGGGTATATACCCCTTCTGATGCCTGTTCCACTCTACATATAGTATTTCTTTCCATCGCATCTGTTCTTGCATAATCGGGTGCCAATTTTTTCGCACTAGGTCCACCATAATGCCTATGCTTTGGACTAAAGCCTTAGGTTTGTATAATTATATCTATGCCTTCAACAAAAGTAGATTTTACACCTCGTATTATTGACGTCGAGCTACCTGACGCAGCTCTTATTGAAGCTGTGGGTACAGAGTTAACTGATAGAGCTAAGGGTGATCAGGATAGTTGCTTTGGTTACTTTCCAAGCCTTGCAAGCATGGCCGATATTGAGAGCGACTTACCGATGAGCAAGCGAATGCGAACGACGTTACCGTCTATAGAAGTTGCGGGTTTACGACTAGACTTTAACTTTGTTAGGCGATCACTGATTAGGCAGTCTGGTGACTCTCCGTTTCATTTAGACACTGATGCGAATACAGCACTGACTGGTGATGTTGATACACTCCAGGAACGTTTGGTCTGGAGACTGCTGCTAAACCTGAGCGACCAACACACCCGACGTCTTTCCTATCTTGATAAAGACCCGCTGGAACTACCGCTACAGACCAAGGGAGGTTACCTTCATTGCCCAGCTGATGCAGTAGATCCTGGCACTATTAGACACATTGACCTCAAGCCTCGTGACGGTAAACTAGCACAAGCGGTGTTATTTTGTTCTAGTCGTGTACTGCATACAGGCACAGATAGTGAAGCAGGACATTTTGTTGCAGGCTACGGAGCCGAAGAACCTGCGTAATATATAGGTGTATTACCCTTCGGGTACTATCCCACGCTCGTGACGGTTATACTCTACAATCAACAATTCTCTCCACCGCATCAGTTCTTGAAGGATCTGGTGCCAATTATTTTGGCATAGGTCCACCAGGCA
>DLGX01000076.1:987-4155 GCA_002482925.1 Candidatus Saccharibacteria bacterium UBA7683 | reverse complement strand
GCTTCATCAGAAGAAAGCCTGACAGAGCCTGTTAATTTTTCAATAGCCTTCGCGACAGTTGTCTTACCTGCACCAGGTAAACCCATCAATAGATACAATGTATTTTTCATACTGAATCTATTCTACAATGCTAGACTTTTTTCCAATAGCCCGCAATTTGGTTTGTTTTACTTTTGTGCCCTACATGTAATAGCGCGAGCGTTTGTTCGCCGGTTTTTTTATCTGTTGTAATTGTGTAATAAATACGTGTATCTCGAGCTGTGTTTCCGATAGTTAGGTCAGATCTATCATTTGGATTTAGTCGCCATACGGGTATATCTTTACAGTACGCGCTTTGTGCCGGGTCGGTTATAACATTTATCTTCATGTCCGGCATTTTTGCTGCTCCGTTTCCACGGGGCTCTTCAAGTACCGATTGCATCATGCGTAAAATATCAAGTTGAAAATCTGGGTCAGAACTATGGGCTTCAATATACTTTCGAGCTGAGGATACAGACTCTAGTGCAGTCAGCGCAGCGGTGTCGGTAAGATGGCGTTTTACTCCTGCCTCTTCTTTAATGTCTATAGCTGCTATATCCTCAACGATGAACCCGGCTGGGGTTTTTGGACATCTTCCAATTCGATCTACAACTGTAGATGCTAGCTCTTCCTGAGAAGTAATCTTTTCGTTCCTCCCTTTTTTGCTAGTTCGGTTTGTTTCCTGGACTCTTCCGCCCCGTTGTTTAGATTGCTGTTTGCCACCGCGAGAGTTTAAGCGTGCTGATATACTTTCCATGTCGCTTTCGACTACGCCGAATAATACATCTCGACGATAAGGAGTAAGAATATTTGTTACTTTGTTCTGGTATGCAACAATATAGAGATTCGCATAGTTTTTAAATAGTGTGCTCACAGAGCTCGGCCATTCACCTACAGGAATATCCAGAAGAAGATCACTAGGACGTACTGGTTCCCTGCGTTGTTCGTCAGCGTTGACGTAGTCACACATAAAGCGCAACCATTCGATTACTTCCGGACTATCTTCAAAAAGAGCTCTTGCTGCTTCACCTTCTGTATCGTCACTCGTAACTGCCATGTCCAATGCTCTTGCAAAAGGACTTTTGAGAAGCTCAGGCTCTTCTTTAAGAACTTCGAGGCGTAATTGTAGCTGCTGGGATTCTGTTGGGTCAAAGTTATTTTTAGCCAGAAATTCTAAAAGGGGCCTGTACTCGGCTTTGTCATAATCCCCTTCTTCTATGTAATGAATTAAGTTGAAGATATTGCTAGGCTCTAGGTCTAAGTATTCATTTATTCTTGTTTCTATTGTTACTTCTTCTTGTAAGCTACGTTCTTGTGCATTAAATACAGTAACCCACACCTCTGCCTTCTTGCGGGCAAAAGGGTCGGCGCTCTGTTCGAATATTTCTGTATACTCTCGTTTTTTCTGATCAACATCTTCATGAATGTCTGCATGTGTAACAGGGTCAAGAAAACTTTTTTGTGCAGCATGATACCGAGCTAGCGTTGTAGTGTAAGACAGGTGATCACGGTATTGTGTAAAGGTAGATTTAGCTGCTCTTTTGACGGCTCTTGAAGCCAAATCGGCACCAGCGTCGAGTTCACATTCTGTTGCCCATGCGTCGACCTCTTCTTTGCTTAGAAAGCGTGCATTTGCTGCAACAAGCTGACGGTTCGCATGCCCAAGCGCTTGAATCGAATCATCCATGTCTGTAAATAATAGCTCCATTGGTTGGGTATCAATAAGTACATCACCGCTTATGGCAGCTTGCATTGCTTCTAGTGATAGTTTTCTCTCAGACATGAATCCAGCCAATCTTATTTAGTTTATTTTAACATAGAAGTGCTATTACTACAACTAGTTGGTGTAAGAATTAAAAAATTTTATACTTTATGCTCTCTCTTGTCGTTGCATAGGGTTGTAATTATTCACTAAACTGTTCTACACTGTAAAAAATAGGGAGATAGCATATGGCTGACATCGGCACCAACCCATCAGGCAACGGAGAAGCGCTTGATCGAATTGCACAAATCGAGGCTCTGATTCCGCAGGTCGCTAAAATTGCGCTAACCGAGGGCATAGCTCCCTCTGTATGTGCTGCACTGCTTGACGCAAATCAAGATCTTAATCGAGCGGTGAGCCTAGAAAGAACAGCACAATTAGACACTGATACCACTGTTAAGATTCCGTCTGAAGATGAAGTTGATTCGCCAGCCTTAGAAGCGCCAACAGCAGTAGATTTACATGATGTTCCACAGCCTGTCTCTGTGCCAAGAGCCTTTACTCCGCCAGCCATTACTCCTAGGTCGCGTTCTGTACTTCATTCGCCAGCACCATTGAGATCACGCACCGCGGTAAGAACCACTAAAGCGCCGGTAAGCTCAGAGCTCAACCTTGCTGAAGACGAAGCAGGAATTATAGGCAGCACTATTCAGTTAGGTAGAAGAAAAATTCAAGCTCCGCTTGTTACGGCAACTTTACTCAAAACACTATCTAAATTAGGGGGTGATACCGACCTACCAACCCTTGTTGCAGAAATGAACAGTGGCCAGCGTCACTACGAACCAGCAGAAATCGAAAGATTGCTTGAAGCAGTACAAGATACATTTGTCGATAATGGTTGCCACGAAGCTTGGGTGGATCAAGTGGAAGACGGCGTAAGGGTTATAAGAATCGCTGGCTTTAGGTTTTAGTAATACCTAGTAGTCGATACCTTTGTTGGCTAGAAACTTATTATCGAAGTGATGTTTTATTTTTTTCATTTCGGTAGCAATATCAACATGTTCCAATAATTCTTCAGGGAAGTTTCTTCCTGTTACGCATAGGCTTGTGGTTTCGTGGCGGGTAGTAAGTAGTGTTTTGAGATCTTCGATTTCAAGTAACCCGTCATGTACGGCGTTGTTAATTTCGTCGCAAATTACCACGTTCCACTCACCGCTTCTGGCGTGTTCAAGCGCAATCTTGAAGGCTTCTTCGGCAGCTTTTTTATGAGTTTCTTCACTTACGTTTTGTTCGCTTAAATCACCTGCATCGTAAAACCCTTTACCACCTTTAAAAAAGTAGAATGAATCGGTAAATAACGGTTCGATTTTATGAATGAAAGTGTGTTCGCCTACTTCCCAGTGCTTTATAAACTGAATGTAGGCAACTTTTTGGCCTCTGCCAAGAGC
>DLGX01000076.1:0-898 GCA_002482925.1 Candidatus Saccharibacteria bacterium UBA7683 | reverse complement strand
GATTTCTTCTGTTTGTAATCTTCAAATGCCATTACGTTTTAGTATAGCGTACTCTAGTTCTACCGCAGATTAGATTCAAAGTTCAACTGCCAGTCGAATAATCCGTTTTCTACAGCTGCACTTAGTAGAGTTTTATCAATACCAGTAAGAATTGCTACCCCAATGACTATAAAAATTATACCCAATGTTCGCTTAAACCAACCTTCAGGGTTAATTCCCCAGCCGAGTTTTTTAACAAGCTTGCTACCCATGACAGAAATTAGTACAAGCATTCCGCCTAGTCCGAGTAAGAAAACTATTAAGTAAAGCAAGCCCGTTACTGGTGTAACAGGCAGAATGGTTGCCACAATCAACGCATACGTTGGGCTGCAGGCGCTAAAAACAGGTCCAAGGCTTGCGCCAAGTAGTAAATCACCAATTTTACCGTTACGTTTTAAGGCTTTGCTTGATTGATTTTGTGCTCTACTTTGTAGTTTAAGCTTTGCTGATACAGTTTCCCACGCTTTTGGGAATAAAGAAATCAGCCCGAATAGTATGATTATGCCACCGCTTACGGTCTGCCAGAATTTAGGCGACACATCAATTAGGAGCGTTGAAGACTTTAGTAGTAACGTGAAAACAAAAATCGAACCAAGTAAACCGCCGATTATAAATAGCGGGCTACGTGTACGTTTTCCGTCTGATGAGCGTGCAAGGAGTATCGGTATGATCGAAATCACACAAGGTGCAAGTACCGAAAGCATGCCTGAGATTAGTGATACAAAAAATAGTGTCATGTTAGAGCTTCAGATTACTTAGTACTGCATTTGCGCTTTTGTCTTTGCCGTAGCCTACCCATTTTGCTATCTGATCACCATTTGAATTAACAGAAACAAAGGTTGATTGCAAAGTTACACCG
>DLGX01000001.1:1948-3035 GCA_002482925.1 Candidatus Saccharibacteria bacterium UBA7683 | reverse complement strand
ATTCACGTGCTTCAAGGTGAACGCGAAATGTCGGCAGATAACAAATCACTCGGCCGTTTTGTACTTGATGGTATTCCACCAGCACCACGCGGTGTACCACAAATTGAGGTAACATTTAACCTAGATGCAAACGGAATATTGAATGTAACTGCAAAAGACAAAGGTTCAGGTAAAGAACAGTCTATAACTATTCAAAATTCTGGAAATCTCAGCAAAGAAGACGTTGAAAAAGCTCAGAAAGATGCCGAAGCGCATGCTGAAGAAGATAAGAAAAAGCGAGAAGCTGCCGAAGCTAAGAACTTGCTCGAAAACGCTATTTATCAAGCTGAAAAAATGCCAGATGAATATAAAGACAAAATTACTGATGAAGATAAGACTGCAATTAAAGATGCTATTGAAGAAGCTAAAAAACATACTGATTCAACTGACAAAGAAGAAATCGAAGCAGCTGCAAAAGCATTAATGGATACTATTCAGCCAATCGGTGCAAAGCTGTACGAACCAGCTGAAACATCTGAAGGTGATGATTCAAAATCTACTGACGAAAAGAAGTCAAAAAAGTCAGACGAAGCAGTAGAAGGTGAAGTTGTCGAAGAAGATAAGAAAGAAAAGTAGCCAACTTTATATACTAGTAGCCTGCGCGTCATTCCCGCGCAGGCTGGAATCCAGTACAATAAGAATATGAATACATTTAAAAATCTTAAATTCGAAAAAGTATTTCCATGGGTATTAGTGGTTGGCGGAATCTTAGGCCTGCTTGCCTCAGGTATATTAACGGTTGAAAAGCTGCACTTGGCAGCCAATCCAAACTATGTAACAAGCTGTTCAATTAGCCCGGTCGTGGCATGTTCCCCGGTAATTACTTCAGAGCAGGCGTCTGCCTTTGGTTTTCCAAACCCACTCATCGGTGTAGCTGGTTTCAGCATGGTTTGGGCAGTTGGCATGATGGTGCTTGCGGGCGCCAAGAACCTTAAAAAGTGGTTCTGGTGGTGCTTCCAGGCTGGAACGTTATTCGGTTTTCTATTTTGTGCCTGGCTTATTAATGCAGCACTATTTGATATTGGTAAACTCTGTCTTTACTGCAATT
>DLGX01000001.1:0-1794 GCA_002482925.1 Candidatus Saccharibacteria bacterium UBA7683 | reverse complement strand
AATTTCTGCTAGTGGCAGGCATCAGACACCATCTTGAACGCGTATTCGGAGCGGTATTAACAGAACTTGGCGTAAAAGTTGCGTTAGGAGCACATAAGTAATGGCGGATGAAACTGGTGAATCATTTCTAGATGCAATTTCTGATTTTGGTGAAGATACCTCAATTCAAGAACGATTAAGGGAATCAACTGAAATTTTAAGGCTTAGAGTTGGTACACCAGAAGGCGGGGATTTTAGTGCGTGGTTTAATCATACTCATGTTCACCCTGATGACCCATGGCGAAGTTTTGTTGATATAGGCCCAACCAAGCTTAAATTAATTCGTTCGTTTGCAGTGGTAGATACTGAAACATTTACTGCTGACTTTTCGGTTGATGAATCTGACCCAAACAGGTACAAACATGATCCTCGCAAGCACCTACAGCCGATACCACATAACGATATCGGCTTGGCTATGGCTTTTTTTCTTGAAGACATTATTACTGCATTAGATAATGGTAATGCAACCATAAAACCAAAAGAAGGCGGTCTATAATGGCAACACAACGAGATTACTACGAAGTTTTAGGTATTAAAAAAGATGCCTCTGCAGATGAAATTAAAAAAGCGTTTAGAAAAGCTGCGGTAAAACATCACCCAGATAAAGAAGGTGGTGACGAAACCAAATTTAAAGAAGCTTCAGAAGCGTATGAAGTACTAAAAGATTCTACAAAGCGCCAGCGATATGATCAGTTTGGTCATGCAGGTGTCGGCGGAGCATCTGGCGGCGGAGCAGGCGGAAATCCATTTGAAGGCTTTGGGGCTCAGGGTATGCACTTTGACTTTGGTGATGGTGGTCTTGGTGATTTGTTCGGCAGTTTTTTTGGCGGTGGACAGCAACAGCGTCGAACTGAAGACATGGGCAGGGATTTGCAGACTGAAGTAACCCTAACGTTTGAAGAAGCAGTCTTTGGTGTAGAAAAAGTCATTCACCTCACCATGAATGATGTCTGTAGTCATTGTAAGGGTAATCGCGCAGAGCCTGGATATGAACTAAAAACCTGTGACGTTTGCAAAGGTGCAGGTCAAGTAGTGCAACAAATGAACACCGTATTCGGCGCTATCCAACAAGCAGTGGTTTGTCGAAATTGCGATGGACGAGGAAAGATTCCAGAAAAACCATGTAGTGTTTGTAAAGCTAGTGGGGTTGAACGCGTAAAACAAGAAATTACCATAAAAATTCCAGCGGGAATTGATGACGGCGCAGTTATTCGGCTTCGCGAACACGGGGAAGCAGTAGCTAACGGAAACAAGGGCGATTTGTACGTGCAATTAAATGTAAAACCACACAAGCATTTTACTCGTGAAGGCGATCTAATTCTTTCTAATCAGCACATAGAAATGATAGACGCTGCGCTTGGTACAGAAATTCAAGTAGAAACCGTAGATGGTCCTATGAAGATGAAGGTTCCAGCAGGAACACAAAGTGGAACAGACTTTAAACTGTCTGGCCACGGCGTACCGCATATTCGCGACAAGAATCGTGGAGCACACATCGTAACTATTTTAGTAGATACGCCTACAAATCTTACCAAAGAACAAAAGGCTGTACTGGAAGATCTTAAAACTAATAAAAAACACGGTTTCTTCGGTTAGTTCTTGCGTCTGAGTACAAAAAGACCACTGTTGAAGGTGGTCTTTTTGTACTAGCTAAGAACTAAGCTCTATAATCTAGCTTTTATAGTAGCTTCGAACCTGGAACAATAAGTACAATCCTAAAACAGTACCTATAGCAGTGCCTAAGAAGGAACCAAA
>DLGX01000051.1:735-3049 GCA_002482925.1 Candidatus Saccharibacteria bacterium UBA7683 | reverse complement strand
TGGTACCCCGGGCAGGAGTCGAACCTGCAACCTTTTCCTTAGGACGGAACTGCTCTATCCAATTGAGCTACCGAGGCGCGTCGGCATTGACGCACTTGTTTCGTTTTGGTTCACACCAAAAGCTTCAACTTAATGCTAGATGCCTCCTTCTCAAAGTGAAAAAGTCGCATTGCTTGTTTTTCAGTTTGGTAGGAACCCTGCTTATTATACAGCCTTAAGCGCCTCTGATAAGGGTTTCGTACGCGTGATCGTAGTTAAACAGCTCGTCTTCACTAAACCAGTGTGCGACTTCTTGCTTAGCTTCATCTGAATCACCAGATGCATGAATAAGGTTTGGTATACCGCTATTTACAACATCTGCGTGGCTAAAGCTAATATGCGCATAGTCGCCTCTTACGGTGCCAGGCATAGCTTCTTTTGGCTCAGTAGCACCAACCATCTTGCGAACCTCACCTACCGCTTCAACGCCTTCTAGCACTACCGCAATTACAGGGCCAATCATCATAAAATCAAGTGTTACATCAAAAGCTTTTTGGCCACGTCGAGTAATCATTTTACTGATAGTTTCGTAGTGTGTGTGATAGTGTTCTTTTGAAGGCGATACCATCTTGATACCCACTATCTTCAGGCCAACGCGCTCAAATCTTGTAATAATTTCACCAGCAATGCCACGCTGTAAGGCGTCTGGTTTTAATAAGATTAACGTTCGTTCAATTGTACTACTCAAAGCGAATGCTCCTTTATTTGGTTTATTTATAGTAGTTTAACAGATGCAAGTAAAATCAGCACTACTGCAAGTGCTATTCGGTACCAACCGAACCAATACAAGCCTTTTTGTTGTAATATTCTCAGCAATATGCGAATTGCAAATATTCCTGATATAAATGACACAACGTTAGCAATAATAAATGTGTTCATATTGTTTTGTATGTAGTTCATGCCATCTGAACTTAGCAATACCCTTAGTGCTGCACCAGCAATAACGGGAATACTCATTAGAAAGCTCCACTCCGCAGCAACTTTTTTATCGAAGCCCATTTTAAGCGCTGCGAGCATAGTAGTTCCTGAACGAGACGAACCAGAAACAAGTGAGACACATTGAGCCACACCAATTATTAAGGCTTGTTTGAAGGTAATGTTATGGAGATCTGTGTTAACAGGAAGTTTTTTATTTTCTACCCATTTGTGTGACCACACCATCAAGATACCAATTAGAAGTAGCATCGCAATTGCGGTGTTTATACCGTGAAGATACAGTTCTATAATGTCTTTGAACACAAATCCCACTAACACGGCAGGAACGGTGGCCACTATCAACTTAAGTGTGAGTGTACTATCTCGGCGCTTAAAAATATCCTGAATAATCTCTAGTAGTCGCTTGCGGTAATATAGTATTACTGCAAACAGTGTGCCGAAACTTACTAATACATCAAATTCGAATGAACTCGGGCTATTAAATAATCTGCTGAATATCAGTACGTGCCCAGAACTGGATACGGGCAAAAATTCAGTGATTCCTTGGATTAACCCAAGAACTAGTGCAACTAAAATACTCATCGAATTCAATTGTACTCGCTTTTACCCCAACGCGATAGACACCCGCACAATAGTACTTATTGAACAACTATTGCCGTATATTTTGAGCCTATTGGTCAAGTACACTAGCGTTTTGCTTATGGTTCTCCTACAATACTACTATGAGTTCACCCTATCTTTCGGATACCTTAGTAGAATTTTTAGAGTATCTTGAAATTGAACAAAATCGTTCCCAAAAAACAATCGCAAATTACCACCACTATCTTATGAGACTTGTAGAATTTGCTGGCGATATTACATTAGATAAAATCACTACCGAGACAATACGTAAATGGAGACTGTGGCTCAACAGATTACACGATACACGTGGCGATGAAATTTCTGCAACAACCCAAAACTATCACCTTATTGCTCTGAGAAGTTTTTTAAAATTTTGTTCAAAACGAGAATTTGAAACATTACCGCCTGAAAAAATTGAACTAGCGCGTGTAAAGCGAAAACAAGTCACGTTTCTTTCACGAGATGAGCTTGAAGCACTCTTTGCTCAACCAGAAGTGAATACAAAAATTGGTTTACGTGACAGAACCATACTTGAACTGCTTTTTAGCGGGGGCTTGCGTGTTTCTGAGCTAGTAGGGCTCAACACTGCTCATGTTAGTACTAAACGTCGTGAATTCACGGTTCGTGGTAAAGGCCAAAAAGATCGTCCAATTTTCATGAGCGAAGGCGCAGCACAGTGGATCGATACCTATTTAAAAGAACGTACCGATAGCTCACC
>DLGX01000051.1:434-648 GCA_002482925.1 Candidatus Saccharibacteria bacterium UBA7683 | reverse complement strand
AAACTCGCGGGCATTACTAAAAAAGTCAGTCCGCATACGCTACGCCATAGTTTTGCTACGGATTTGCTTATGAACGGCGCCGATATACGAAGCGTTCAAACAATGCTAGGGCATAGTGACATTTCTACAACACAGATCTATACGCACGTTACCGACCCTCACTTAAAAGAAGTGCATAAAAAATTTCATCAAGATATTGTTTCTCAATAATTTG
>DLGX01000051.1:0-357 GCA_002482925.1 Candidatus Saccharibacteria bacterium UBA7683 | reverse complement strand
TAACTTACAAATTCCCTCGCCTGCAATCAGCGCAGCATCAGGCTGATCATCTTCAAAGTAGCCACCAAGTGATACCGTCTGCTGTACACGGCGAAACACATTAGAACCAGCTTTTCCGGTAACATCAATTACTGCCTGGCCGTTTTTTAGGGTAAGTGGAGTGTCGTTGTCTTGCGTAAGCTCAATACTAAAATCTGTTGATCTATACACGGAACTTACCCGAACATATAGTGTTTGTGTACTAAGATCGTACCCGCCTTGTAAGCGAATGGTTCTTTTGCAAGAATACTCTCCAAAATTAGAACCTGTGACATCATTGGAAGGATAACATTCAGCATTATTCATTAGCTCAACGCG
>DLGX01000022.1 GCA_002482925.1 Candidatus Saccharibacteria bacterium UBA7683 | reverse complement strand
TAAGCCCCGGACTCGTAGTGCTGACAAGAACGGAGAGGCACTTCACCAATTTCTAGGGTTGTTTTAGGATCAATTGTATCTTCAACTGTAAACTCTTCAATTCCTTCTGATTCGGTTGAAAAATCTCGTAAAAAGACTTCCACGGAATCTGGAATAAATTGTAGCGAATCCGGTAGTGACTGTTTTAATTTTTCAATAGCATCTGGTAGACTCTGCTGAACTTTACGAACACCATCTGCACCAGAATCTGAAAGTAGTGCACCGCGGGCAACTTCTTCACTGGTAATATTTGCAACTCGTACAAGCAGGCGTAGCTGATCTAGCTGAATACGGGCATCGCTAACAAGCTTTTTAGCTTCTTGTACAGAGCTAACAGCCGAAAGAGAACCAGCTAAAGAGTGTGCTGCTGGGCTTGTTGTATTCGACATAATTTCTTGTAGCGCAGTGTTTGAATCTAGGTTGAAATCTTCAAGCACACTGGATTTGGAAAGCTGGCCTAAGAGCCCAAGAATTTGGCCTAAAGCTTTACGGTCTTCATCAAGAACACTTAGGCTTTCTGCCTGTAAGGTATAACCTGGCGCAATAATCGCCATATCTACAGAGGCAAGCTCGAGGTTACTACGAATAGCCTGAGCCGTATCTTCCGCAGAAGAAGCTAGTTCTTCCATACTACTCATAGATCCATCAGTAATCCACTCTTCATATTGTGACTGCGTGAGGTTTTCTGGCAAGTAACCACTGCTAACAAGCTCAGTAAATGACTCTGGTGAGCCATCACCACGACGCCACGTGCTATATGTACCGTCACTTACTGAAAGTGTAAGCTCAGAAAGTGCTGTCTTATATGCAGGTTCATTGATAAATCTTTGCGTATACGTCAGAAGCGGAGCAACAGAGCCAAAATTTTCTAATAGCCGTGCCCTGTGTTCATCTGAAAGTACATTTTCTGAATCGGTAAGACGTTTTATAAAGTTATCGACGAGTGATTTTTCAATTTCGTCTAACGTTTCTGATCCATCGAGGTCGGGCATACCAAACTTACGTAGTGCATTAAATATTCGAACTGCGCGCGTCTGATCTTTAACAGAAGTGATGCCTGAGGTTTCTATAAAATCTTTATAGGCTTCCCACACCTGAGGTTCGCCTTGTAAGGAATGGATGTCTGCCAAAAAATTACTAACATTATCCAAATAATACTGTCTTTGGTCGCGATTTTTTGCCCTAGAAGCTGGTATGTAATTGTCCAGCATTACTGCAGATGCTGCTGGTCCTAGCATTTCTAAATCGACCCCACTCTGGCTTATGAGGTACATGAACTTAGTTAGTGCCTGCGATGGCTCGTTTAAAAGTCGACTCAATCTGCCGTCCGCCTGCAGTGTATCAATAATACGTTTACACATTTCTGGCTGAGCAATTACAAACGTCTTTAGCTGGTTTGCAGGAGTATCTTGATCACCCGTCATCGTGGCAAGTTTCTCAAAAACACCATGTTCTTCAAACTTAGTCATTGATTCGTTAAAATCAGCCAGATATTCTGATGGATTTAGAGATCCAAGTAGGTAGCTTTTAAACTGTGCTGCTAAGATTGGGTCATCGGGCGGTTTAAACTCTTCACTCTGTAAAATTACCATTATTTCACGAGAATACTCAAGTGGGTTTTCAGACGATTGAATTGCACGTAAAAACATTGATTTAAAATCATTCCTAGCTAATAAATCAAGATTTACAGAAAATGATTCATCTGCCAACACTAGTTTAAATTCTTTCAAAAAAGCCAACGGGTCTTTTTGATCAAATGCTTTTTTAAAGATATCAGCCTGAAATACATCCGTTCGTAACTGCGTAGGCTTGAAAAGCTCAGCAACCATTTCTTGAACATCCGGGTCTTCAAATAGTTGCACATGCTGAGCAAAGCTTGTTTCGTTTTTTACAATTGCGCGAGCAAATGTTTCGTCTTGGAAAGCCCCCATAACAGTATCTGCTACTTGTGGTTCAAGCTTTAAGTCCCGCTCACACGTAAGCCTTACAAGCATCTGTAGCTGTTGGTCTAGCACTTTAAATTCTTCAGAAATAGGATTATTAGGTAGATCAACCTTTTCGTACTTTTCATCTATACGTTCCGCATACTTTTTTGAGATATAGGCAGCACGCTGAACTAATCTCAAGCGATCGAACGCTTCACCTTCATTTGCTGGCTCTGTAAGTGCTACGCCCTCACCCACTGTATATAATGTTTCACCGAATACATCTCCTGCCAGCGTGGAGTCGTTATACTGAAAATAATCTCCAAATTTAGAAAGTATCTGAAAAGAGGTTTTAGGTCCGTACTTTTTAAGTAATCCTGGAACCAAAAGTGCGCCAGTAGTCTGCTGGTCTAGCATACTTGCTTGTAATTCATTGCCGGCATCTTCGTGCTCTATCACGGCTTGAAGCATGCTAAATGCATGTTTTTCAACTGGGTCAGTAAATCGATCTAGGTCAAGCTCGGAAATTGCTTCTCTGAGCGGGTGTCCTGGCTCAAGCTTTTGATGCGCCGGACTACCGTTAATGTATGTAGGTCGTAAAAAATAGACAGCTGTTAGCTCAGCAATTCTAGGAATACCTGGCTCATCAAGTAGTTGCTGAAAAATTTCTGAGTTACTTTGAATACTAAAAAGATTAGCGACATCCATATCTTCAAAATGAGGACGATTTAATTCTGCTACGTTGGTTGGGTTTCCTGTCATAGACGTACGCTTTGTTTATTTTTATTCTACTATTTATAGTATAGCAAAAAATAGACTTATTGTCAATATCATATTAGTTGACTCATCTCTGTTAAAGCGCTATAATCCATAGGTTATAAATAAATGCGTCTGCAGTTTGTCCGCTGCTAACCGCTTCAACTAATGGACAGAGGTAACTCATATGAAGAAAGATCTGCACCCAACAGACTACCGCCTGGTCGTTTTCCAGGATACATCAAGCGATTTTAAAATTTTGACTCGTTCAACAGTAGCAACTGCTGAAACTATTAAATGGGAAGATGGCCAAGAATATCCACTTGTAAAAGTGCACGTTTCAAGCGCTTCTCACCCATTCTTTACCGGTGAAGAAAAGATTATGGATATTGAAGGCCGTGTAGATAAGTTTAAGGCTCGCGCTGAAGCTGCAGCTAAAGCGAAAGAAGCCAAACTTGCTGCTACAAAAAAGCCAGCTGCAAAACCTGCAAAGAAAACCGCTGAAGACAAAGAAGAAGTCACAGAAGCTTAGTTATACAAAGCTGTATACACTTTAAAACCCGAGGCTAGCCTCGGGTTTTTCTATATCTTATATTTTTTCTTAGCAGTATTGTTCGAGTGCCCTGTTAACTGCATTACGAGCAGCTTCTATGTTAGGTGCGTCTGGTTGTTCGCTTGCAGTCATGGTTTCTGAAAATGCAATAAACGCAGCTTGTTGACCGTCGGTAGGCGGATCTGAAAGAAATCCGATGTCATTACCGAGTTCGGTTCCT
>DLGX01000014.1:4211-6866 GCA_002482925.1 Candidatus Saccharibacteria bacterium UBA7683 | reverse complement strand
GAGTAGTAAATATAAACCACAAGCTCAATCTGTAGTGCTATGTAAAAGTGCTACTGCTTGCCAAAAACTATATGTCGTGAGAAATTATTAGTTATGTTGAAGGAAGACGAGCGGAGTTGGGAACGGCTAAATGATTTCGATCAAATAATTGACTTTAATTATTCCTACGAAGACGGTAACCAAAGCTTAGAAAGTGTATCAGTTGACGATAGACTGTACGGCGTATTTGATTTTGATCCTGCAGATAATGGTGACGCAGCCATTATTGACGTACTTATGAGCGAACCCTTGAATCGGCTTGCTCTCATTGAACAGCTAACACTTCCTGAGCAATTTGCCACGCGACCTGAAACAGCGCGGTTTAGTCGCATGGAACATTCTATTGGAACAATGCTTCTTGCACGAAAACTTGGTGGTGATTCAACTCAACAGCTTCGAGCATTACTGCATGATGTTGCCCAAACAGCATTTTCGCATTTAGGAGACTGGTTAAAGCAAGGTATGGACGGCGCGGGTAATTATCATGATCAAATTCAGCTTGAATATATGAGAACGTGGGGCCTCGATACGCTACTAGAAGGCCATGGCTTTACGCTTGAAGAAATATTTGATCCTACAATTCAAGATTTTGTTGAAAGACCAGCGCCTGATCTATGCGTAGACAGAGTGGACTATGCATTACGAGAGTTTGCCCGCTGGACTTGTCCGGACGACGTGCCAGGTCTTATTGAAGAGCTCGAAGTTAAAGACGACATGATTGTTTTTAGGACACATGAAAAAGCACGTATATTTGAACATAACTATAATGAGCTCTATTGGGGCCACTGGGCGCATGATGAACATGCCGCAAAAGAAACACTTTTCTTGGAAGCTGTAAAACATGGTATAGAAACCAGCGTGATTACTGAAGACGATATTTATAGTGTTGACCAAGCCGTACTAACCAAACTAGATATGTGGGGTGACGAAGTTATTTGGAATCTATTTTACATATTGCGACACGATCTTGATTTTACGCAGTATCGCGGAACAGCGGAGTCGCTAAGAATCGAAGAAAGCTGGATGGAAGAAGACGAAGACCACCTTTATTTCTTAATGCGGGGGTTTCCTCTTAAATGGGTGAATCCAAGTTTTCTCGACCAAGAAGATGGTAGCAGAATCCCGTTAGATGCAGTTGACGGTGACTACAGAAGTCGGTTGGCGCTTCATCAAGAAATGGCGGTTGTAGAATATGGTCGAACATTTATGGACAAATTTAACACAGAGCTGCTTCGCTACGTCAGATTAAAAGTTGATCCAGAAACCAAGAAAACATTATCAGGCGTAGGTATATTTAGATAGTAGCGTTAACATTCCGTTAACCTGCATATGCTTGTGTTTCTTGAGAATATTATTAACAATTGGTCTATGTCTAACACAGCTCCAACTCAAGAAGTCGCCGATGCAATAGCGGAAGAAGCAGAAATTACATGCTGCCTAGACATAGTAGGTGCAGAAGATGCCGATTGCGCACTTGTTGCAATGCGTACTGAAAGCGCACCTGGGCCAGCTTTAACTGTTAAAAAAATCATAGAAATTTGCCAGGCAGAGACAGAAACACCAGTAGTAATTTCTCACGAGAGCTTACGTGACCAAGTACCGGGTGATACCCGTGCCTCAAAATCTCAACGCGTGACAGCGGCATTTCGTTTTCTCACAGAATTAGGCGGTGTTACGCGTCGTGATAGCAAAGAAAATGGCATAGAACAAGAAATCGAACTACCACTATTGGCTGCTGGTTGTAGGGCGGCACAGCTTGCACATCAGGAAGCTAAGAAAACTAAAACAGCTGGTGGTTCGAAAAAGCATTCAACAAGAATACCTGGACACCTGAGCAAAGTAGACGTTGATGCGGTTAGTCTAGGTTCATTTGAGGGTTTGCTAGGTAGTAATGTGCCAGATGAAGATTTTGTCGAAGCCGCCAATGCTTTACTCGAAAAAACAATTGCACGCACTGGCAGCAAAGCAACTGCATACACAGCTGCCCAACGAGCAGTAAAAGCTATTATTAATACACCAGGGTATGGCCGAGACAACAAAGCGGCCCGCCGAGTTGCGCAGCTTTCTGAAGCGATGCGTATCCTAACGGCTCAAAAGGGCGCACCCAAGCAAGAATAGATCTGTTATAATTAAGTCAATGAAAACACTCAATTCTGTTACTACTCAAAACCTCCTCGCCTAGTGGCGATAATTTTAAAAACTCAAGCAGACACAATTCACCACTAACCTAGATTTAAAAGGGATACCTATGAAGCGATACAATCCGAAAGAAATTGAACCGAAATGGCAACAGCATTGGGCTGATTCTAAAGTTTTTGAAGTTACTCAAGACGAAACCAAGCCTAAAAAATATGTAATTGATATGTTTCCGTATCCAAGTGGTGCGGCTATGCACGTTGGGCATGTTCGAAACTTTACAATCAGCGATGTAATTAGTCAGTATCTTCGCCAAAAGGGTTATAACGTACTTCATACCATGGGCTGGGATACGTTTGGTTTGCCAGCAGAAAATTACGCCATTAAAACTGGTACGCCACCTGCAGAAACTACTAAAGCCAATGTAAAAAACTTTAAGCGCCAACTTCAGCAAATGGGAATGAGCTACGACTGGTCTCG
>DLGX01000014.1:0-4154 GCA_002482925.1 Candidatus Saccharibacteria bacterium UBA7683 | reverse complement strand
TACGCAAAAGATCTTGCTTACCAGGCTCAGCGTGCGCAGTGGTGGTGTGACCAATGTAAAACCGTACTTGCTAACGAACAGGTTGTAAATGGTAAATGCTGGCGTCATGACGATCCTGAAGACCCACTTGTTACTAAAAAAAGTCTTAACCAATGGTTCTTTAAGACCACCGCATATGCAGACCAACTACTGGAAGGAATTGATAACCTTGATTGGCCAGAAAAAATTAAAACCATGCAGCGAAACTGGATCGGCCGTTCTGAAGGCGCTGCAATTTCATTCAAGCTAGAAGGCCTTGGTGCTGAAGAAGAACATCTTGATGTATTTACCACAGCCCATGACACTATTTACGGCGTAACATTCATGGTAGTGGCTCCCGAGCACCCATTAATTACCAAGTACGCACAATTTGCAGATAACTTTGAAGAAATTCAAGAATATGTAGAAAAAGCAGCCAGAAAATCTGAACTAGATCGTGAAATAGAAAAAAAGAAGACGGGAGTGGCAGTCGAAGGTTTGTTTGCTATTAACCCAGCAAATGGGAAAAAGATTCCTGTCTGGATCGCCGACTACGTATTACTAAGCTACGGAACAGGCGCAATTATGGCGGTACCTGGTGAAGATGAGCGCGACTTTGAATTTGCCACAAAGTACGAACTACCAATTATTTATACAACTGAGCAACAGGAATTCATTTCTTATCAAGATATTAAAGCCAATAAGCAAACCTACAAGCTTGCGAATTCAGAAGAATTTGACGGCCAGAATTTTGAAACAGGCCGAACCAAAATTCTAGAAAAACTTATGGAAAATGGTGCGGGCGAAAGCGTTGTGCAGTATAAAATTCGTGATTGGCTCATTTCTCGTCAGCGCTACTGGGGTTCGCCAATTCCTATTATTCACTGTGAAAAAGACGGCGCGGTAGCAGTTCCTGAAAAAGATTTGCCAGTACTGCTTCCTGAGGTAGAAAGCTATCACCCAACAGGTGAGGGCAGTGTACTAGCCAGCGTAGAAGAATGGGTGAATACAACCTGCCCAACATGCGGTGGCCCTGCAAAGCGCGAAACCGATACTATGGATGGCTACGCATGCAGTAGCTGGTACTATCTTCGTTATACTGACCCTAAAAATAGCGAAAAAGCTTGGGATCCTACAGTTGCAAATTACTGGATGCCAATAGACTATTACTGTGGTGGAGATCACGCGGTTTCACACCTTCTATATAGCCGATTTTGGATGTACTTCTTTGCCGATCAAGGCTGGATTTCTGAAGAAAAGAAAGAGCCAGTCGATAAACTAGTCTATAACGGCTATATTTTAGCAGCTGATGGCAACAAAATGAGTAAAAGCAAAGGCAACGTAGTAAACCCAGATGAGCTTATAGAACAGGGCTACGGTGCAGATGCCGTACGTATGTTCGAAATGTTTATTGCTCCTTATGATCAAGATACCAAGTGGAACATTAATGGTGTGCCAGGTACATTCCGGTTCATTCAGCGCTTCTGGGGCCTTGCACAGGAATATCTAGAATCAACAGAATCGATAGAATCATCTGCAGTACTTCCGGTAGCTCATAAAGTTATTAAATCTACTACTAACGATCTTGACGATCTTCGCTTTAATACCGCAGTGGCCAACCTAATGGAAGCTGTAAATAGTTTGTACAAAATTAAAGCTGAAACCGGGATTTCAAAAAGTGATGACTGGAAGTTCACGCTAGAATCAATGACTCAGCTTATAGCCCCATTTGCCCCGCACGTAGCAGAAGAATTGTGGCAACAGTTTGGGTATGAATCTTCGGTGCATACTGCAACGTGGCCTACACATGATGAAAAATACCTTATTTCAGATACCATGAAGATAGTTGTGCAAGTAAACGGTAAAGTTCGAGCCACATTAGAAGTACCAACAGATACGTCAAAAGAAGTCATTTTAGAAAAAGCTCAGCAACAAGAAAAAGTTGCCGCCCAAATTGGCGGCAACCCGGTTAAAAAATCAATCTACGTTCCAGGTAAACTAGTCAGTCTAGTAGTCTAGCTACAACTTATTCACCAACAGGATTAGCACCAGCGTTCACTGGTCTATCAGCGTCTACAATACAAAATGGTTGAGGTATATCGAATTCAAATGTCTGAGCAGTGTGCTGGCTAATTTCAGATGAGCTAAGCCCTGCTTCTTTGAGTTCGTCACTCATTACGTTCCGTATAGCTTCAAGTGAACCATCTCCTTGACCGTCTTTGTATCTTGCGTCAAGTTCTTGGGCTGCACCTGTTAAAGTAGTTGCGCCTAAGCTTGCAAGTGTTTCGGTACATCCAGTAGGTCTATGTGCAGCAATGTAGCCTTCGACATCAGTTCTCTGGGTATAAGGTGTATTCGCAGGCGCTGCTGATGCTTGCGTACTTTTTCCAAAAAAGGTTTCGCGTACACCATTAATTACCTGTGGTACAAACAACCCACCTACTGTAAGTACTGTCAAAGCAACAGCCGCACCTCTTGCTCTTCGGTTTGAGGCACTTGTTGCTACTTCGAACGCATCTTCATTAGTAGAACCATCAACAGGAACTCTAGAATCGTTTCGGTCAAATAACTTATCATCTTCGTATGTACTCATGCAGGGTATTATAGCAAACAATAGCATTTTTGTCAATAGCATTGAATAAAATTAAATATCTTGAGCTTTTCACTCAGATACGCTATAATACTTTTCAAGTCATATCAGATATAAACCTAGAAGGAGTAAATTTTCTATGGGTAAACCAAAAAAACAAACTAGCAAGCGTAAAACTGGTCTTCGAAGAAGCCACCTAGCGCTAGATCTAGCACGAAGAGTAAACGGCTTAAGCCCTGTTAAGGCTTACACAACTAAGCGTGAAAGCGCTAAAAAAGTTAAAGCAGCTAAGTAAACTGCTTATTTAACATCGAAAGGCTTTAACAAAGTGGCATCTAACCGACACTTAGGAAGAATTGTAGCTCTACAGGCATTGTACGAGTACGATTTTCGTCTGCGTTCTGGCGATGCAAGCGTTGAGATTGATGAAATTATTGAACGCAACCTGAGCCGATACAAAGAAACAATTGACGATTTAGCCTTCGTAGAAGAACTTATCAGGGGCGTAGCAGCACATACAACTGAACTAGATGATAAATTACGTCCGCTTGCCCCAGAATGGCCGTTAGAACAGATTTCACGGATAGATCACAACATTCTTCGACTTTCTTTATACGAACTGTTTGATATGCCCAAAAGCAAAATCCCTTCAAAAGTAACTATTAACGAAGCAGTAGAGCTTGCAAAAGGTTTTGGAGCAGAAAATTCCAGCAAGTTCATTAACGGTGTGCTGGGAACCGCGTGGCGTCAAGCTAATCCAGAAGAAGCCGCACAAGCTGCAGAAGAAAAAGCTCAGAAAGAAGGCAAGTAATGCCACAACCATTTAACAAGTTTAAAAAATATTTTAAACGAAAACCTGCTATACAAGATATTTTACGAGAAACCACTGCTGGTGGCGTAGTGTTTAGACGAAGCGAAAAAGGTGAAGTAGAAATTCTGCTTGCCCAAGATGCGAAAGATCGCTGGACTATTCCAAAAGGCCATATTGAGCCAGGCGAAACACCAAGAATTACGGCTGAACGTGAAATTCAGGAAGAAACTGGTTTACAAGAAATGGATGTACTGAATCATCTTGGTAAAACCCAGTTCCGTTATCGCCGTCAGAATAGCCTAGTGCTTATGACTATGCATGTATTTTTAGTGCGTGCCAAGGGTGATACTAACAAGCTTCAAAAAGAAGAATGGATGAACGGCATCAGCTGGTTCCCATTTAATGAAGCTTTAGACAAAATTGAATATGAAGGAATCGAAAAGTTGATGCTTCTTGCAAGCAAGCAAATCCGACAAAATAAGTTATGAAGCTAGATTACACGCCGTACCAAGAATTTGCTAAAAGTACTTTTGGATTCACGTTTAAAAACCCTGATCTTATTGTTATGGCATTTACGCACCGTAGTTACGTTAACGAGCACAAAAAAAGTACCGATGGCCATAACGAACGCTTAGAATTTTTAGGTGACGCAGTGCTAGAGCTTGTGGTTACGCAGTTTCTTTACACTACCTACAAGGAACCGGAAGGTATTCTAACCAACTGGCGCAGTGCACT
>DLGX01000075.1 GCA_002482925.1 Candidatus Saccharibacteria bacterium UBA7683 | reverse complement strand
ACTTCGAAGATTGAAACATCAAAAGAGGAGCCTATTGTTTGCTCCTCTGAGACTGATTCAACACGAAATTCTTTAATAAAGCGCGGCATGAGTTCTTTGTTTGCCTTCACGACATGTCCAGCGACAGGCTTACTAATGTTCTTACCACCACCAAGTGCAATCTGAACAGCCGTGTAGCCGTCAGTTTCGTCGGTTTTAATTTGGGTAATAACACAAGGACCCGCTTGTACAAGCGTGACAGGAATCAAAACACCATCCTCTTGGAGGATCTGGGTCATACCAATTTTTGTACCCAATATTGCTTTCATGTCTTCCCTTTATCCACCAGAGCAAACAAAAATCTTGGACTGTTTCTGGTATCTTATTGCTTGATTAAAGACTAAGACCGGGAAACATACCAAGTGTTTGAGTAATGGTTTAAAATTACCATCACAGAATAACAGATTATTACCTTCTGTGTCAACAGTTTATATTAGACTGCTTCAGCAAAACGTATGGATACTGAAGCGATTACTGAAATTGGGTATGGTCGTGGGTTGTAGGTCGGAGCGAGTCGTTCCTTAGATGCACTGTCACGGATCGGACCAGGGGACCACGTAAACGCTCTTACACTTAATCTATCAAAAATATCAATCCGTGGTGTACTCGGCTTGCCGTCACTTCTGGCTGTAAAAGCATGTATATCAAATGTTCTGTGGGCAACTGGTGTTCGATCGGCCAACTCGCCAGCCCATCGTATTGAAGCTCCGGCTTTATACAATTCGTAAACTGTCTCTTGATCGGTGACATCAAGCAGTGAAAGTGGTAACAAAAACTCGGCATGTTCTCTATGTACTGGTGGACCTGCTGTCTCTGTAGCTCTTTCAAGATACTGGAATGGTCCAGCTCTTCGTGGCCCTTCAACACGAAACGGGGCTAAGTCAACATTAGTTCCAGTTGAGACATCGTCAATGATTGCTTGTACAAAAGCCCCCTCTTCTGGTGCAAAAATACCTTCATAAGGGTCAGAGGCTAGTCGTGGTAAAACTAATGGCTCTGGTAAGTCACTCACTTCAAAAAATTCAAAATCAGCTTTTGGCATATGCAGAAGATAGCACTAGGCTTGTCTTGGTGCAAGCATAAGAATTAAATAGTTATTCCAACTGGAAGATAAAAACTTATGAATGTCGCACCTAGTAGTATTGCAAATTCAACTTTACGATCTATTTGGAAATGCTCGTGAGACGCAAAAACTAAACCTATCAATAGTCCTGCAGGAAGACTCAGGTGCTCAAACGGACCGATCTGAATGTTGACCAACCTAACCCAGAAAGTTCCAAGTATAAAAAAGAGTACCAGCTTTAAAAAATATGCGGAATCAGATTCAGTTGTTTTCTTGGTTTTTCTTTTTTGTTTTGCCATGTTGCTTATAGTTAAACATAAGCCTAGCTAAAATAAAAGATGCTGCAATTACTGCAGCATCCAAAGCATTATAGATAGTTGTTAAACTGCTTTTCTACCAGTGACGGCTCCTTTTATCATCAGTAGTATCACTGCGCCCAGTACTGCAATAATAAAGCTTGATATATTGAAGCCAGTTACACCTGGAGAATCAAATAGCAGACCAGCTAAGAAGCCTCCAATTAATGCTCCTAGTATACCTACAATGATGTTGCCAAACGCACCTTGCTCATCGTTGGTTTTAACAATCATTGAAGCAATCCAGCCCGCTAATGCTCCGAAAATTATCCATGCTAGTATACCCATTTTGTATTCTCCTTACCATTAATGTAATACCTAAAAGTATAGGTCTACACGAACCGATTAGCTGTTATAAATATTACAAAAAATATAGCCCCAAGCGGAGCTATATTGCGTAGAGCGGTCAGTCACGATTACTCAGTGTTTTGAATGATTAGTTCATTCGGATTTCTGCATCGCAACCAGCAGGAAGCGAGAGGTTCATAAGGCTATCGATAGTCTTAGGTGTTGGTTCTAAGATATCAATAAGACGCTTGTGAACACGCATTTCAAACTGTTCCATTCCTTTTTTGTACACGTGCGGGCTTTTTACTACTGTAAATTTGCTTTTTCGTGTTGGTAGTGGAATTGGACCAGCTATTGTTGCACCTGTTCGTAGTGCAGTGTCAATAATCTGTTTTGCAGATTGATCAATAATTTTGTGGTCGTATGCCTTTAGGCGAATACGAATTTTTTGCTTCTGTGGGGTTTCTGACATTAATATTCTCCTTCTGTGTCTTGTTGTTGAGTGTGTGAGTACCCACTTACTGGATCAATAAGTACCTCGTTATCGACTGATGTTGGGTCAACATATCGATCAGTGTCAATACCTGTACCTGGGTCAGTGTCGTACAATGTGATCTCTGGATCCATTGAACCTTCTATAAAGCTCATAGCTTCCTTTCGTATCAGCTTAACCTGACTTGGTACCGTAACCTCTGCGTGGTAAATATAAGATTCGTCCAGCCGAGTTGTCGATACAATTTATTTGATGTACTTAGTCTACAACAAAAATACCGTTTCTTCAATATAAGTTACTTTAGTTCGTCTTACTTTTTCTTTCGCTTTACGAAAATAATACCTCCACCAGCCACAACCAGAATGATTACTGGCCAAATCCATGGATATTTTTTAAATACACCTTCGTTGTCTTTTAGGTACTGCGCGTATTCTTCATCACTCAGAGGTTTACCGTTTTCATCTACAAAACCAGAACTTGGCGCTTGGCCTCGGAGTTCTGATTCTTCAACCTTAACTTCGTCTGGTGCTTTGTCTAGGCCCTGCTCGCGA
>DLGX01000048.1 GCA_002482925.1 Candidatus Saccharibacteria bacterium UBA7683 | reverse complement strand
TAAGAAGGCAGGCGGAAGCCGTAATTCCAGAACTTCTACATACGCTTGCAACCCAGTATGGATATAAATACCGCGAAGTACGAATTAAAACTGTACAAACAAGATGGGGAAGCTGTTCGAGTAATAAAATAATCAACATGAGCGTTTGGCTTATGCAGTTACCAGATTCGTTAATAGAATATGTCGCATGCCATGAACTTGCACACCTTAATAACATGAACCACAGCGCAAAGTTTTGGGAAGAGGTTGAACACATGGTTGTTGACTACAAAATACGAAGAAAAGAACTTAAACAGTTCAGTCCGCGACTTCAGCAAACATAAGCTTTGCTTCTTAAAGTTCGTAGTGCATAATGGTTTTAAAGCATTATGAGTAACGACATTGGGCGCTTCGAGCGAATAATCAATAGAATCAATATCCTGTACGGGCTGCAGCTTCCTGTTGGCGCAACAACGCTTTTAGTTATCGTACTTTGGATTTTCCGACCCTCGTACTTTCAAGCTGGATCGCTTCCTATTTACGTAGGTATGATTAGTATTGTAACTGTTGTTTCGTTAATACATTCAATCAATAGCGAAAAGCTTTCTAGCCGACAATTGAAGCTAGTCTACGCCTGTTATCACGGAGCGTTGATTATATTCACTGGTTTCGTAGCACCGTTTTTAACTCCATTCGAATTTTTATGGATCGCCTTAGCTATAGGTATGGATTTGCTGTTTGGAAAACGAGCAATGTACAAGACCTACATCATATACATACTCGCGCTTATAATTGCATTCTTTAGAACTCAACAAGTAATGACATTCGAACTTGGTATTCAGATTTTATGCCAATATTTGGGCGTGGTCTTTATATCTGTGCAAGTTTCTAAATATCGAACCGTTTCAGACGAAGAACGCATGGTGCTCGACACAACATTTAAAACTTCGAGCTTCGAACGACAACGTTTGCTTTCGTTAATTAATAACATGGGTGAAGCAGTGGTAGCTACAGACAAAAAAGGTAAAGTACTGTTATACAACGCCGCGGTACTTAATCTACTCGATACTAATCAAACTCTTGAAGGCGCTTCGCTTGATACTCTCTTAAGTCTAAAAGATCCTAAAGGAAAGGCAGTAAAACTTACCGACCTTCTTAAAGATAGTCCTGTAGGAATTACCAGCACCGACTATAAGCATGAATTCGGGCCCGATGATGCGATCAATCTATATATAAATATGGCTTCAGTAAAGTTAGGGTTTAAAGAAGAACTTGAAAGCGGCTACATTGTAATAATGCGCGATATTACAAAAGAAAAGTCGCTTGAAGAAGAGCGAGATGAATTTATAAGCGTTGTAAGCCACGAACTTCGTACCCCAGTAGCAATTGCAGAAGGCAACATTAGTAATGCAATCTTTATGAATTCCAATGCTAAGAACGCAAAAATGACTAAAGAATCTCTTGATCAAGCACATGAACAAGTTGTGTTCTTGGCGAACATGATTAATGACCTGGCAACGCTTTCACGCGCAGAACGAACTGATGTGGTTGTTGACATTAGTGCCGTAGATCCAGCCGAATTACTTCATTCACTTGGGCGTGATTACGAATCTGAAGCAGCTTCCAAAAAATTAAAACTCACCGTTTCTAGCGCCAAAGATGTAAAATCAATTAATACTTCACAGCTGTATCTACACGAAATTTTGCAAAACTTTATAACCAACGCTATTAAGTACACAAAATCAGGAAGTATCGTAGTGCATGTACGAAATAATAAAGCGGGCGATGCGGTATTTTCAGTTGCAGATACAGGCATTGGTTTGAGCAAAGCAGACCAAAAACGCGTGTTCGACAAGTTCTTCCGTTCAGAAGATTTCAGAACCCGTGAAAGCAGTGGTACAGGCCTTGGACTGTACGTTACAGCAAAACTCGCGCATAAACTTAACGCAACCATCTCGCTCGAAAGCGAACTTAATAAAGGTACAACTTTCACCATAACTGTACCTTCACTGAAAAAACCGCGAAAAAGCTAATTGAAAAACTTGCAGTAATTTGCTAGACTTGTATTGACGAGCCAAATAGGCTCTTTTTAAATACTAAGCTTTTAGCAAGAGGTGTTATGGGCAAACGATTGAAGAAGGTGGGCGCTGGTATCAAAAGTGGTGCAATGAAAGCAACTCGACCAGTTCGTCAAACAAGAGTGTGGAAGTTTTTACGAAGAACGATTTTACGTTCGCCGTTTAGAGGCTACTTTGTTGATTCATGGCGCGAACTTAAAAAAGTAACTTGGCCAAACCGCAGAACATCATGGAAACTTACGTTCACCGTAATACTATTTTCAGTTGTTTTTGCAGTTATCACCACCAGTCTCGACTTTGGATTTGAAAAACTAGCTAAGCAGATATTTCTAAAATAAGGAGCAGATTTAAGTGAGCAAACGATACGATTCAAGCAAACAGTGGTACGCAATTCATACTTATTCAGGTTATGAAGAAAAGGTAGCCGAAAGCATTAAGCAACGCGCAGATAGCCTAGATATGGCAGATAAAATCTTCGATGTAATTGTGCCGAAAGAAAAACAGATCGAAATTAAGAACGGCAAACGAAAAGTTGTTGAAAAGAAGATCTTCCAGGGCTACGTGCTCGTACAAATGAAGATGGCTGAAGATGTATGGTACATAGTACGAAACACACCGAACGTGACAGGCTTTGTAGGTTCAGGCACCGAACCTTCACCAGTTTCAGATGATGAAATCAGCAAAATTCTTAAACGAATGGGCGCTGAAGATCCTAAACACAAAATCGACTTTACTGTTGGCGAAGTTGTAAATATTATAGACGGTCCATTCAAAGGCTTCGACGGTGCTATTAACGAAATCGACCCTGCCAAAGGCAAGCTTAAAGTACTCGTGAGTATGTTCGGCCGCGAAACCCCAGTAGAACTCGACGCTCTACAAGTTAAAAAAGTGTAGTGTGTGAGTATGCCAGAAAGAGCTCCCGTATTTGATTCGCCAGAGATTGACGGAGTTCGTCAATCGCTTGAAAGACTTCGAGAGGACGAACTTTCGGAATTGTGGTGGAATCTAATAGACAGAGCTACCGAACCTGGTCCAATGACTTGGTGGAGAGAATATTTCGTTGCTACCAAGATGCACGAATTGGAGTGTTTTGACGGAAGAATTGTTAACGCACTGGAACATGGCTCAGTTTTGTACGATACACCTACGCTCGTAGATGATTATAGGTCTGCTCTCGCACAAATTACAGAGATCACAGGAATTGACGCAGACTACATTCATAGGTTATAATATATCTGTTACGCACTAAATAAAGCTTCACATTATTATTTAGTTCAAAGAAGGAAAATTAATGGCTAAGAAAATTACTGCGAACTTAAAACTTCGCATTCCAGCTGGCCGTGCCAGCGCAGGACCTCCGGTAGGTTCAACTTTAGGTCAATACGGCTTAAACATGATGGATTTTATTAATCCATTTAACGATCAAACAAAAGATCTTCAGGGTGTAGACGTAATTGTTCACCTTCAGATTTTTGACGACCGAACTTTTACCTTTAACGTTATTGGCGAACCAGCTGACGACTTAATTCGTAAAGCTGCAGGTATTAAAAAGGGTTCAGGCGAATCTCATAAAACGAAGGTTGGTAAAATTACCGACGCTCAGTTAACCGAAATCGCAGAAAAGAAAATGAATTACCTTAACGCAAACGACATTGAAGCTGCTAAAAAAGTAATTGCTGGCACCGCGCGTTCAATGGGCGTAGAAATCGAAGGCTAAAACTGATGGCTGCTACACAAGAAGCTTGCGACTTAGACTATTTACAGGTGCCTGATGCAGTTGTAAGCGTAGAACTTAGTCCAAGCGTATGTGGTTTAGCAGCACAGGCGATAATAGTGGCTTCGTATGAAGGCGAATTATCGCAGGGTCAACAAGCTTGGATTGATGATAGATTCAAAGTTGCGCTTGATGAAATAAATAGCGCTGGTTTGCATCCTTCTAAAGAATTTTTGGAAGCTCGCCAAGGCGCTGTTACAGCACAAGAAGCATGGCAAGAAGAAATTGCAAGAAAACAACACCAAGCACTGATGATTGGTCATCATGTCGGATCAATTCCTGAGCACCTCAGAGGCTATATAACAGGCTAGTAAAAAATTAATGTTCTGTGGGAGGCCTGAAAAGCCGTTTGAACCACGAAAGGAGCCACAATGGCAAAATCTAAAACCGAGTTACTAGAAGAAGCGAAAGCTTTAAACCTAGAAGTTACTGCAAAAAATACTGTAGCTGAAATTACTGCTGCAATTAAAAAAGGTGTCACCCTGAGTGAAACCGAAGGGTCTGGTGAAGAAAATACAGATCTTTCGACTGACGCTCAAGATGACGAACCTAAAACAGCTAAAGCTGGTAAAAGAAGTGCAAAGTCGCTTAAAGAAGCTGAAGAAAAAGAAGCCAAAGAAGAACGTAAAGAAAAGGTTGCAGCTGGCGAACTTGATCCAAGTGAAGCTGGAATTAAAAAAGGCCCTGCACCAAAAACTCGTTCTAAACTAGACCGACGTTCTAAAGCCTACAAAAATGCCGCAAAACTTATTGAAGCTGAAAAAGAATATACCGTAAAAGAAGCTTCCGAGATTCTTCCTAAAACAAGCACTGTTAAGTTTGATGCCAGTGTAGAAGTTCACGTTAATCTTGGCGTAGATCCACGTCAAGCAGACCAGAACATCCGTGCAATGGTTGCACTTCCAAACGGTACTGGTAAAACTTTGAAGATTGCGGTATTTGCCCCTGCAGATCAGCATGAAGCTGCTAAAAAAGCTGGTGCTGATATTGTTGGTGAAGACGAGTTCTTACAACAACTCGACAAAGAACAGCTTGATTTTGACGTTCTTATTGCAACTCCACAGCTTATGGCAAAACTAGGTAAGTACGCTCGAATCTTAGGCCCGCGCGGTTTAATGCCTAACCCTAAAAGCGGCACCGTTACTGCCAAAGTTGCTGATGCTGTAAAAGAAGCAAAAGCCGGCAAAGTAGAATTCCGCGTAGACAAGCAAGGAATTATTCACATTGCCGTTGGTAAAGTAAGCTTTACACCAGCACAGATCGCAGAAAATGCATCTGTAGTGCTAAAAGCAATTGCTGATGCAAAACCAGCAAGCGTAAAAGGCGTATACATTCAAAAAATCGCTATGACCACAACCATGGGACCAAGCGTAAGAATTGCCCTTAGCGAAGTCTAAGCTACTCTACATTTTAAAACAGACTCCGTATTTGGAGTCTGTTTTATTTTTGCTTTAAGCTGCGGAAGCCGTTGGATATATAGGTTTAGACCTAATTTCAACAGGTACAGAACCAATAGGGTAATCACGATTAACGACCACTGCCTGACATGCCGTGCTACCAGGAGTGAATGCTTTACAAATTGCTGGGCGAGCTTCGTAGCTTGTACATTCATTAAGTGCCCCTAAAAGTGCACAACGTCCTGGCATATTAAATAAACCTTCTCGGCTGTTCATCTGCGTAGACATTGTGTGAACATCAAACCAAAAATTAACTTCATCAATGTTTCCGAGTGTATATTCAGTCTTAAGCTGTTCAAATATCACCTTTTCACCTTGTTCGCTATCCCATCCTGGCTCGTCAATTTCAGGTGGGTGCAAAATAGGTTTAAGAACAGTGCCAGCAGCATCTAGTTGGTCGTATTCGCCGACAGTAAGAGGAATCAACATATTGTTGCAGCAACCGCCACAAAGTAATTCAGCCATAGTATATATATTATAAAACTTTTGCTTATATATTACAACTTGGCAAGATCAACACAGAGCTTATATACTACTTAGTAATGGCAAAATCATTATTTCTTGAAGGTACCGATGGCAGTGGAAAATCAACTCAGTTTGCACTACTAAAACAATATTTGGAATCTAAACAAATAGAATACGAAGCACTTCGCGAACCAGGTGGCTCAGATTACTACGAGGCACTAAGAGATTTTTATCTTCATGCGCCCCACAAACACCCAGCCGTAAGCGACGCGTTACTTTCTGCAGCTGGCAGAGCTGCAAATATAGAGCAGACTAAAAAAGCACTTAAGGCCGGGAAGTGGGTAATTACCGACCGTGCATACCCAAGCAGTTACGTGTATCAGGCTGTGCAAGGGTTACAGCTCGAAGACATAATAGATATTAACCGCCACGCGCTACAAGGTTTTGACTACGATATTAAAATCCTTCTAGATGTTACCGTTGAAACAGCCGCAGCACGCATGGAAGAAACTGGCTCTAAAAAAGATCATTGGGAATCACAAGGTGAAGCATTCTTCACCACGGTTCGTACAAAGTATCTAGAATTAGCAGAAAAAGACGGCTACATAATTATAGATGCTTCAGCTGACATTCAAACAATTCACCAAAAAATTATTGAAACTTTAGGCATTTAAATGGCGCATGTGCACGAGCTGTATGATTTCACCATTGGTGCATTTATAGTTTTTGAAGATAAAGTTTTATTAATGCATCACAAAAAACTCAGCTCGTGGATTCAACCCGGTGGTCATATTGAGCTAGATGAAGATCCAGAAACCACGTTATGGCGCGAAATCGAAGAAGAAACCGGGCTCAGTAAAGAGCATCTAACAATTTGGCAACCTGAAGATAGAATGCCATTTTTCGACGAAACAGGTGAACATAAACGTTTGCCTATACCATTTGATTTTAATGTCCATCCTTACGGTCCAGGTGCTAAACATAAACATATAGACCTCTGTTATGTACTACATTCGGATACCGACAAAATAAAGCAAAACGCCGACGAATCAAGCGGACTCAAGTGGTTTTCTAAAGAAGACTTAAATGATGCGAAAGATTCTTTGTGGCCTGATATCTATAAACGAGCTATGTTTATACTAAATGTAGCGTAATGCTCTAGCAATGAGGCTCTAGAATTTGCTACACTATAAGTACTAGAAACGGAGGGTGGACCCGTTAACGCGTAAAGAGAGGTAACCAAGTGGGGGTCTACAGTAATATACAAATAAAAAAAGCACTTTCGACTGGGCATATTGTTGTGTACCCATACTTGGAAGAATACGTAAACGGCAGTAGCGTTGATGTCACGCTGGGCGAATGGTATTTCAGAACTGAAAAAAATACCAACAGCACCATTTACAACCCTTTTGACGAACACGACGTTCACCGTTACTTCGATGGTCCACATCAGGCAAAACCTCACAAACAATGGTGCGAAGCACACGGTATTAAAATGCTTGCGGGCATTCCGCCAGAACATCCTATTATTATTCTTGGCCCAGGAGAAAGAATCTTAGCGCACACCCATGAATTTATTGGCATTAAAGCACCTGGTACCAGTACCATGCAGGCACGAAGTACTTGGGGCAGAAACGGTGTTGCAGTTTGTTTAGATGCTGGATGGGGCGATCCTGGCTATATTAACCGTTGGACAATGGAAATCTACAACATGAACCAACACCACAGCGTGGTTCTACCAGTAGGCGAACGAATCGCCCAAATTGTATTTTATGAAACTGGTGAAGTTGAAGGAGAATACGCAAATCTTTCAGGCAAATACCAAGAATTCCCCGAAAGCGACCTTCCAAGCTTAGTAAGTAGCTGGCGACCTGAACAAATGCTTCCGCGAGCATACAAAGACAAGCGCACATTACCCCGAGGTCTTTAAATGGAACCAGGATTATTTTTAGTAATTGAAGGTTCAGACGGCTCAGGCAAGAGTACTCAGTACAAACTACTTCAAGAACGGCTTAAAGCAGCGGGGCTTTCGGTTAAACAAATAAAATTTCCTCGTTACGAAGAAGATGCTTCCTATTTTGTAAGAAAATACCTCAAAGGTGAATACGGAACAGCCACTGAGCTTGGACCCTACATACCTTCTTTATTTTATGCGCTTGATCGTTACGATGGTGGCGCACAAATTAAGCAGTGGCTCGCAGAAGGCCGTGTGGTACTTGCAGATCGATATATAGCTGCCAACAAGGCTCACCAAGGCCAAAAAATAGACGACCCAGCTACTCGAGCTGCTTATTATCAATGGCTTGACCAACTAGAATTTGAAATGCTTGGTATACCTAAACCAGATCTTAATATTGTGTTAACTGTTCCTCACGAAACCGCAATAGAGCTTATTAAAAAACGAGGCGCTTCACAACAACTCGATATTCATGACGCCGACCCTGAACACCTACGACGCACAACTGCTACGTACCAAGAACTGTGCGCGCTGTATCCCCAAACATTTGCCCACATACCATGCACTAGAAATAATGAACTAATGAGTATTCCAACCGTTAACAACTTAATCTGGGAAAGGATTGAACCTATGCTAGAACGACTCCGCAAAAGAAAGACTGAAACCGTAGAACAACAAGTAGTCTCCGCACCAAAGAAAAGTGAAAATCCTTATATTAAAAAGAACGAAAACGGCAGTTATTCAATTACCAAAGAAGGCAAAGCATATCTTTCAGAAGCAATCACTAATACCGAAAAAGACGTCTACGCATTTACCGACAAAATTAGCGCTCAAACAGTAGCTGCAGCCATGGCTAGACTTTCGCGCCGAGGTGATGACATGCGCGTAACACTTTTAGATGAATTTACAGACAAAGAAGGTAAAGACGAAGATTTACTTCGAAGAGTTATTACTGCCTACGGTGATGATAGCGTTCAGCAATTAACTGGAACTCACTTTGTAGTAGAAAACGCTAGCAATTTGCTTACAAAAAAACTTGAATGGGGTAGACTCGCAGCTTACCTCGAGCAATCAACACGCTACATCTTCTTCGATCAGAAAGATGAACACGGCAACTTTAAGTACTACACGCCTTCTACCTTAAAAGAAGCCGACGCCCTGCATTACAACAAGCAAATGGATATCTTGTTCGAAAAATACTCAGAACTTGTTCAAAAACTTACCGATTACGTGCGTGCAAGCTCTAACGAACCAGAAGAAACTCGAGACGGCGCATGGAAGGCCGCTACAAGGGCACAGGCATGCGACGCAGCACGTGTACTACTCCCAGTAGCTACAAAGTCTACTGTTGGGGTGTTCGCCAGCGGACAGGCTCTAGAAAGCCTCATTATGCACTTGCAGAGCGATGAACTTGCTGAATCACGCGAAACTGGTGAAAACCTGCTTGTTGAAGCGCGAAAGGTAATTCCAACATTCTTAGAACGCGCCGACAAGCCAGATCGTGGTGGCGCATGGGTAGCGTACCGCGCGCAAACTCGTGCAAGTATTAATGAACTCGTTAGTTCTAAGCAGCTTCAACCAATGAAGGGTAATGGCGACGAAGCCGTTCAGTTGACTGACTTCTGGCCAAAAAATGAACTAGATTCAGTTCCACATATGCTCTACGAATACAGCACTCTTGGTCTTGAAGAACTACAAAAAGAAGTAGGCGAGTGGAGCTATAAAGAAAAAGAAACTGCAGTAAAAACCTACATTGGCGAACGCTTAAACCGTCGTCATAAACCTGGTCGTGCGCTAGAAACCGTTCACTATAATTTTGACCTTGTCTGTGATTATGGTATTTTCCGAGATCTTCAACGCCACCGTATGGTGGATGCCATGGAATGGCAGTTGCTCACACCACACTATGGATATGAAACACCAAAGCTAGTTACCGATGCAGGATTCTATACGCTATTTGAAGAATGTTTTGATCTCAGCATGAAGCTATACCAGTACCTGCTTGAAGGCGGATATCAATACGAAGCTCAGTACGCAACACTTTTAGGTCATAGAATGCGCTGGAAGTTGATGCTCAACGCCCGCGAAGCCTATCACTTTATGGAAATTCGAACCAGCCCGCAAGGTCACCCAGGTTATAGAAAACTTGCAAAAGAAATGTACGACAAAATTGCGGAAGTGCATCCGCTTATAGCTTCAGGAATGATTTTTGTAAATCAAGGCGAAGATCCAGAACTAACCCGACTCGCATCTGAGCGAGCCACTCAGTTTAAACTAGAGCAGCTTGGTTAAAATCAGCTGAGTCTTGTGCAGTATCTGCTAAAGGTTCAACAAACGGTCTGAATCCGATTTTGTAGGTCACTACGTCTGGCACAAGAGCACCTGTTTTAGAATCAACTGAAAATTCATCTGTAAGACGGAATACGTTGATTGTATATCCAATGGCGTGACCTTCTTGTTCTAATTTTGGTATTGTCGCAGTTGCAATATCTAAGAAAGACACATTAGGACCAATTTCAGGTTCATAAGGGAAAATAGTAGTAAATTCATCTGAAGCACCCATAGCAAAACGTTTTCTCAGATTTTTTTCGAGCTTACGTTGATCCCATTTTCTTCTATCAAACCGCGCTAATTCATAGCACGGGTCTATCTGGCCAATTCGCTCATCTGATTCGTATGATTCAACAGCGCCAATAACGTCGCCTTCAATTTTTTCCCATAGCGCATCGAACTGTGCCTGCAAAATTTCTGGCACGTCTAGTTCTAAGGCCCCGTCTTGGGATTTGGTTTTTTCAATATCACTCATAATTCTTTACCGTTGTACTATGTTACGCCGTTTTATATACTT
>DLGX01000055.1 GCA_002482925.1 Candidatus Saccharibacteria bacterium UBA7683 | reverse complement strand
TAGACCACGGTGTTGGTATCGCACCTAAAGATCTACCACATGTGTTCGACCGTTTTTATAGGGCAGATGCTTCACGTTCACAGCAAGCTATCAAAGGCCATGGTCTTGGTCTTGCAATAGCAAAGCAACTGATTGAACGCCAAAATGGCACGACCACAATCACTAGCAAACCAAGCCAATCTACTGCTGCGACGATCGCTCTGCCCACCAATTAATTGAAGAAGTTCCGGCGTAGTTTAATTTGCTTCTGAAAGATTTCTTACAGTTAGCTGGTGATCGTGAATACGCACTAACAGAAGGTGATACTATATGAATGTGAGGATTCTTAAAAGATGTCCATAGTACAAACATTCAAAAAAAATCGCTATTTACGACGCGCCTATAAGCTAGTAAGCAGGTCACTTTATTTTCCACCGCTTGTTGTTTTGGTTGCAATTTTAATTATTACTATTTGGCCATGGCAAAATGCGAGACAGACGCGCGACAGTAACTTCAACCAGTCAGTCGAAGAAAGAATTAATACCGTTCAAGCAAATCTTGCAGAACGCTTCAGCGTATATCATACAAGTCTTCAAAGTGGGTCTGGGTTATTTCAGACAAACCCTAATCTTACAAAAGACCAATGGAATGCATTTTTTCAATACAAGCAATCTGTAACCAACCGAACGGGTATTCAAGGAACGGGCTATAGTCAAGTTTTTACTGCACTGCAGTACCCAGAGGTTCAAGCCAGTATGCAAAGGCAAGGCGTAGAAAGCTTTGCTATTAGGCCAGCTACGCTAGATCCTGAGTTTAACTCCGCAGTTTTGTTTTTGTTTTCTACCAGTGGCAATAATGCCTCCGCAACTGGTTTTAATATGCTTTCAGAGCCGACTAGAAAAGAGGCTCTGTTGCGAGCGCGTGATAGTGGCAAAGCTCAGTTAACACGCAAAGTTACGCTAGTGCAAGATGTAAAGACAGCAGATAATCAAGGGTTTTTACTCTACGTTCCAGTATTTAAAAATGGAACAGCTCATGATACTGTTGAAGACCGTCGAAAAAGTCTTGAAGGCTTTGTGTATGGTGGATTTCGCGCCAACGTACTATTCAAACAAATATTAGAACAAGAAAGCAAACGGCAGAATTTTAGTGTAAAAGTATACGATACTCACATCAGCGAAGCTAACCTACTCTATAAAACAGACAACGACCAAGAGCTTTCGCAGGCCCGTTCAAAACACCATGTTACAAGGGCTGTTGATATGTACGGTGTAACATGGAAGTTTGATTATACTTTTGATCGCGATACAGTACTGAGCCGATCAGAATCAAATGCACCAATATATATTCTGCTAGTTGGCGTAATAACCGCGTTCCTTGTATTTTTAGCACTCCTCTCGATATTTAAAAGCCGAGCACGTGAGCTGGTATTACAAAAAGATAAAGAAGTGAACCTAGCTAAAGACGAACTACTTTCGCTAGCTTCGCATCAAATGCGCACCCCTGCAACCGGGGTTAAGCAATACTTGGGCATGGTTTTGCAAGGTTTTGCGGGCAAATTAAGCGATTCTCAGTTATCGCTACTAGACAAGGCTTACACAAGTAATGAGCGCCAGTTGCACGTTATTAATCAAATCCTTCACCTAGCCAAACTAGAAGCTGGCCGTATCGTGCTAGCCAAAAACACAACCGATATTACTGAACTAGTTAAAGATATAGTTGAAGAACAACAGGATGAATTGAAAGCCCATGGTCATAAGCTCAAACTGAAACTACCTAAGAAGAATATTTTGATCTCTATCGATTCGCACATGATTCGTATGGCTATAGAAAACATTCTCACAAATGCAATTAAATACACGCTCGAATCAGGTGAAATTACGGTGACACTTGCTCAGACTACAAATCATCTAAAAATTATCATTAAAGATAGTGGAATTGGCATAGACCCAAAACAGCACGCCGAAATCTTCAAGCAGTTTACGAGGTTATACGATGAGCAAACCGAGAAGGTGAGTGGTACAGGGGTTGGCCTGTATCTTGCAGATCAGCTAGTAAGGCTACACAAAGGAACACTTCTAGTAGATTCGATTATAGGCGAAGGCTCAGAGTTCACAATTATACTTCCAAAGTTGAAGCAAAAAAAACAGTAAGATAGGTTACAGAATTACCGTAGAATGTTGTTATAATCTATTTCGAAGGACTAATAATTTATGCGCAAAACCAAAGCACGAGTATTAATAATTGAAGACGATATTTCAATAAATGAAGCGTACGCTATGATACTCGCAAAATCTGGCTATAGCGTACAAAGTGCATATGACGGTAATGAAGGTTTAGAAAAAGTAGCATCCTTCAAGCCTGAAGTTGTACTACTTGATCTGAGAATGCCACACCTAGATGGGGTCGGCGTACTAACAGAGCTAACCGCTAAGCAAAAAAAAGACATGCATATTATTGTGCTCAGTAATTACGATATGCAAAAAGAAATAGATGAAGCCTACAAACTTGGTGCCGAACGATACATTTTAAAAGCGTGGGCCTCTCCGCTTGATCTTGTGCAACTTGTTGAAAATAGTCTGAAGAACTAACTATTATTAAGTTGTAAATTGGCGAAGTTATCTTCACCTAGTAATTTTTCTATTGCTTGCTTATCAATTAAATAATATCGGGCGGTATAACGAACAACGCTATCTTTTTTAAGCTTGCTTAGTTCAAGCGCAGTTGTTTCACGAGTAATCCCGCAGAGCGATGCAATAATACTATGCGTAAGATGAAGTTCTACTTTGTATTTTCCTGGTTTAAATTCAGTGCCGTTTGTAAGACAGAGGTAATACAAAATTGTGAGCACTTTTTCTCTAGCTCTTGCTTGTTCAAGTGCGGTGATATGCACCATTGAACCTGTGTAGACGGTTGCAAAATAATCAAGCATTTCACGTTGTAATTCAGAGTCGTTTTCTAGTGTTTCTAAAAATGTTGCTTTATCAATACAGGCAAGCACGCAGTCTGTCTGCGCTTCGTAATAGTAGAGCGAATGATTCGATTTTCCGAACAGCCAAGGCACGGTGAAAATACTATTTTTGGCGTATAGTTTAATAACTTGTTCTTCGCCAGAAGTAGTAAGCGAATACGATTTAATCACTCCTTTAAGTACAATGTATACATAACGTGGAATTTCGCCTTGATACAACACAACGGAACGCTTTTTAACGGTCTGTCGGATACTCTTTGATTTCAGGGTCGCGATTAGTTGTTCCATAAGGTTGTCTCGTTAAGTGTAAGAATTTTAACACGCGTTTTGTTATAAAGCTAACAGCTATATACCTACACTTTGCATACTATAGTACTATCAGCACGGTGTAAATAGAGAGGAAGGAAACAATGAAAAAGCTAAGTCCAAAAGAACTTGACGTTAAAATAGCGCACTTTCTAGAAGAACGATTTTCTAAACATCCAGAGCTCACACAAGTTGCAGATTTACATGCGAGTAAATTCAATAACGAAGCAGTTGTTTCAAGGGTAAGAAATATTTCAAAAAGATTCAGCGTCAATAAGCCCAACGCCCAGTATCAACTCTAAACAAAAGGCACGTTCTTAATTATGTTCCTAAGTATTACTTTGTGGTTAATTTTCGGTCTCATAGCCGGTCTTGTAGCTGTTACTTTTATATACAATGGTGACAGAAGACAGCTTTTTCCACTTATTACACTCGGTGTTGTCGGCGGTCTTATCGGCGGGTCATTCGGACAAATTATTACCAATACACAAGCAGACTTCAGGTTGCTCACGCCCGTAGTTTCATTAATAGGTGCAGTGCTCTTGATTGGTCTGTATAAAAATATCAGTCCACAAAACTAATCTCTCATACATGCAGACCCATCATGACAAATCTGTAAGTAAAATTACAGGTGATTTACAGCATACCTAAGATAATGGAGTAATGAACACAACGCTCATTAAACCTTTTTTAAGAACAGTTTTCTCGCCAGAAACCACGCCATTTATCTCTGCGGGTTTTGAATATGATTCAAAAGAAATAGCAACGCATGGTGTGCAAAAACATCAAGCGATAGACTTTGACGTTCCAAGAGGTACTACAGTATACGCACCAGCAGATGGGTACTACGTAGCAACATTTGGCGAAGTTCTTCTTGAAGACCAGGCGGACATTCCCACGTTGGTGAGCGTGCAAAAAGCCAGGGCAGGCAACCCGTATAGCGATGAACTAAGACCACCGGCTAAAAACGGAGAATGGCCAATTTGGTTCGGAGGTTTGTTTATTCAAGGCTGGCATAAAAATGGTATGTATACACAGTATGGGCACCTCGACTGGGTAGATGTATCGATTCCGTACTACCCACCATCAGCACACAAAACTAACTTAATGTATTCAGAGGTTTTAAAAATTGATCCACGTGAATATAAGAAACCAGAAATTTCGGTATTTCTCAAAGCGGGTACTCCAATAGGAAGAACTGGAATGACGGGTATGGGGTGGGGGCCTCGTTCGTTTGATTTTGCAGCCCTCAAGCGTGATGAGCGGCCAGATTTTTCTACGGCGCAGTATACGCACTATACATCACCACACCTGCATTTTGCCGTGTTTGGACCTCGTGATTCTAACGGAGAGCCAACTAAATATTACGATCCTTTTGGCGTGTACGGCACACTCAATGATGCGTACCCGAAAAATCTTTCTGATTGGAAAAAATCAAAAAACAGTCTTTGGAAGTAAATAAAAAACACTTGACCTAGTACCCCCGGGGGGTATATTATGAATATATGATTAACGATATAAAAAAACGCTCACTCCATCGCACCAAAATAATTAAAGGACAGGTTGAAGGCCTTGAAAAAATGATTACTAAAGAAGAATATTGTGTAGATATCATGACTCAGAGTCTCGCAATTCAACGTTCGCTCAGATCACTCAATAAATTAATCTTAGAAAACCACCTGCAAACCCACGCAGCCATGGCGCTTTCTTCTAAAGATGCAACTACGCAAAAAGATGCGCTCGAAGAACTGCTTAATTTATACGAACTAAGTAATGTCAGGGGAAAGTAATGGACCACGCTCATCACCACGAATCAACAGAATCATTAAAAACAGCACTTGATCCTACAAGTCATTCAATAAAAGATTATGTTCCATTGTTGGTCGTGTTCGCATTCATAGCAGCCAGCAGCGCTACTCATGTATTTTTAATGGGTAACACGCTCATAAACTGGTCAATGGCAATTATGGGTTACTTCTTTTTATTCTTCGCCCTGTTTAAGTTTATCGATCTACCTGGCTTCAAAGAAGGCTATACGCACTACGATTTAATTGCCAAGCGTGTCCCGACTTGGGGGTACGTGTATCCATTTGTCGAACTGGCACTTGGCGTGCTTTACCTTCTTAACTTTCAAAACCCAGTCTTGTACTTTTTGACAATTCTAATAACGGTTATAAATGTAATTAGTGTCAGTATCAAGCTCGCAAAAAAAGAAAAATTCATGTGTGCATGTCTCGGCACAATACTAAAAGTTCCACTTACCACAGTCACACTCATAGAATATGGGGTTATGGGACTTATGGCCGGCGGTATGTTGCTTATATGAAACTACTTTCAGATCAAGTGAGCGAAAAGGAAATCCAAATTATCCTCCGTGAACTAAGGAGCGTGATCGACAGTGGCATTAATGGAGACATAGTGGAGTTCGGCTGTTACGTTGGCACTACAAGTGTTTTTTTACAAAAAGAGCTTAAACGCACTACCAAGCAACTTCATGTGTATGATTCGTTCGAAGGCTTACCCGAAAAGGCAGACCAAGATCTTTCACCCGCAGGCGAACAATTTAAAAAAGGTGAACTCTTTGCTTCAAAAAATCAGCTCATTAAAAACTTTAAACAAATGAACCTTCAACTACCTAAAATACATAGAGTATGGTTTTCGGAGGTTGCCGCCAGTGACGTACCGCAAGAAATTTGTTTTGCATACCTAGACGGAGACTACTACCATTCTATACTCGATTCACTCAGAGCTATATGGAACAATCTTGCTCCGGGCGCATGCATAGTAGTAGACGATTATCAAAACGAACAACTACCTGGTGTTAATAAGGCACTCGATGTATGGCGACAAGCACACAATTTTACACTTCGTACTGAAGCAAGTTTGGCGATCATTAATGTTCAATAGTAAGTGAACCGTCGTGGTGCTTGCCAGAATGTTTCTTTGAACTGCTGGCATCTTCTGATTCTGTATCAAGATCTGCTAAATCCCTAGGCGATGTAGGCAGGTCTGAAGTGCCTGGATTAGGTTCGGCAAATGCATTATGTTCACTGGGAGTTTCTACAAGATCTTTAAGCGAAGTATGTTTAGGAATTTGCTGACCTGTTGGGGAGAGCGATTTGTCTACTTCTGGCAACGTGTGAAGTTCTGAGCCCTCGGTAGCGGCTTCCGTGCCATATCGGCCAACAAGTTCAGGCAGTGTTGCATGATGAGGTAATTCTGGTCCGCTTAGTGGCATGTACTGAGGCTCGGGCATCGGTGGAGGGGGTGGAGTGTTTTCTAGTACCGTACTTTTTACAGCTGGTATTTCTACTGGAGGGCTTGTTGCTTCATTATTTTCAGATACTAGCGGGGTTGGAGTTGAAGGAATTACTTCTTGGGTGTAATTTTCAGCTTCAAGAGGGTCGCCATAATATGCTTTTTGGGCGCTGAGTTGATTGCGCCTTCGCCACAGTAAAAAAGCTACGAGCGCGGCAACGAACACCACTGGGAGAATAATTATTAACCAAGGAGTGGATTTGTCCTTAGGCACAGATACTTTTTGTGTTACCGCAGCTTTACTAAGAGAAAGTGTAATTCTCTGAATATTTTCATCTGTCGGAACTTCAATTGTCTCATTTAGTTCTTTCGAAAGCTCATCTTTTTGAGCGAATATTGAAACGTCTCCTTCAGGTAGTTCTAGGGTTACTTCACCGTTTTCGTCAGTACTTCCTTCGACATCACCTGCTTGAATTAACGCATCGGCAATAGGCTTGTCGTCTGTGTCGGTCGCTTTAATAATTACTGAAATTGCTTTGGTGTCGAATTCTGTATCGAGCGTTGTGGGTCCAGTCCCATCGTCTGCAGTTATGCGCGCGTAATAATGCTTGCCAGCCCTGAGTGTATCGCCTTCTAGTCTGATACTGTGTGACGTAGCAGGTTCTTCTTTAAGTGATTCATTTGAGAGGTCTTCAAAATCTGTGCTGTAGTTGATTTTGCTAGTACTAGGCTTTGTAGTATTCCAGCTAACGAGCACACTTCTATAATTTTGTTCACTTACCACTAAGTCGGTAATTTGCATGCCGCTTTCTGACACCGCAGATGCTACTGGAGCGGTTGGTGCTGGTGCTTGCGTTGAGCTTCCGCCAGCTGTAGGTTTTGGACTTGGAGTTGGGGTGGGTGTTGGAGTTGGCGTTGGTGTAGTCGGTGTTACGACCGGGGGAGTTGGTGTACTTACGGTATAATCTGCTCTTCCAATTGTGAATGAAACAGTATTACTTGGGTAGTTAATAATACTGCTATCAGTTCCAGGTCGAACGCCCCAGGTGCCATTAGCGATTGCCTTAAAGGTAAGCGTTGCAAAGTGGAAGTCTCCTGCTTGAGAGTTGTTACGCGTGCTCTGCATTTTGATAACTCCAGTGGCTCCTGGT